>CAYNLL010000303.1:0-4523 GCA_964398015.1 uncultured Opitutaceae bacterium
ATCCCAGAACCCAAACTCAACCCACGACACACATGGCCAAGATATACAACGACATCACCGAGACGATCGGCAACACGCCGCTCGTGCGCCTCAACCGGACCGCGGCCGCCCACGGCGCGCAGGCGGAGATCCTCCTCAAGCTCGAATTCTTCAACCCCCTCTCCAGCGTCAAGGACCGGATCGGGCTCGCGATGATCGACGACGCCCTGAAGAGCGGCCGCATCAACAAGGACACTGTCCTCATCGAGCCGACCAGCGGCAACACGGGGATCGCGCTCGCGTTCGTCGCCGCGGCCCGCGGGCTGACGCTCGTGCTCACGATGCCCGAGACCATGACGACCGAGCGGCGCAGGATCCTCAAGGTCCTCGGCGCGCGCCTCGTCCTGACCGAGGGCGCCAAGGGCATGAAGGGGGCGATCGCCAAGGCCGAGGAGCTTGCGACGAAGATCCCCAACAGCGTCATCCTGCAGCAGTTCTCCAACCCGTCCAACCCTGCCGTCCACCGGCGCACGACCGCGGAGGAGATCTGGAGGGACACCGACGGCAAGGTGGACATTGTCGTCTCGGGGATCGGCACCGGGGGCACGATCACCGGGGTCGGCGAGGTCATCAAGCCGCGCAAGCCGTCGTTCAAGCTGATCGCCATCGAGCCGGCCGGCTCGCCGATCCTCTCGGGCGGCCAGCCGGGGCCCCACAAGCTGCAGGGCCTTGGCGCGGGCTTCATCCCGGCCATCCTGAACACCAAGATCTACGACGAGGTGATCACGGTGAAGGAGGACGACTCCGCGCCGATCAGCAAGCAGGTCGCCAAGCTCGACGGCATCCCCGTGGGGATCTCCTCGGGCGCGGCGATCTGGGCCGCGATCCAGGTCTCAAAGCGGCCCGAGAACAAGGGCAAGCAGATCGTCGTCATCGTCCCGTCGTCCGCCGAGCGCTACCTCACGTCCTGGCTCTTCGCGGACCTGAGCGTCGAAAGCGACTCGATCGACGACCTCCTGGCCAAGGCCTGAGGCGTCGGCGCCGCGCGAAGGGCCCCGTCTCCCCCCCGGGGGGCGGGGCCCTCCTGCGTCGGCGCCGCGTCAGGCCGGGTTCGCTGCGGCCGATGCGCGCGACCACCTGAAGAAGAAGAGGCCGAGCGCCGTCAGCGACACCGCCATGCCCGCGACCTTCATGATCACGCCGGCGATCAGCTGGTCGTCGGCGGGGGTGAACCCGCTGATGAGACGCGGCGCGTACTCGTACGTGGGGTAGAGGATGTCGCTCGAGAACACCACGTAAGCCGAGACGGGGATCATCATCACCTCAGTGGCGAGCACGTAGAGCATCCGGACGGGGTAGCTCGGGGCGGGGAACGCCGGGGACGGGCTCGCGATCGGCCACCAGTAGAGCAGCGACGCCCCGAGGAACATCAGGTGCTCGCCCACGTGGACCCGCTTGTCCTGGAGGGTCCACTCGTAGAGGGACGGCGCGTGCCACACGCTGATGACGACGGTCGACACCAGGGCGCAGGTGACCGGGTGCAGGAGCAGCCGAAGCGGCGCACGCACCCGCGGCCCCGCCAATGCCGCGTCGGCCATCCAGCCCGGGACGCCGAGGAGCATCAGGAGCGGGACGGGGTACATGATCAGGAGGTGCTGCACCATGTGCGCCGAGAGCAGGAAGCGCTCGCCCACCTGGTCCAGCGGCGAGCCGACGGCCAGGTAGAAGAGGATGAGCGAGGCGTAGAAGCAGGACGCGGCGCGGCGGGGGTAGGGCCGCCCCGGGGCCAGCATCCCCCGCAGGGGCCCCGCGAGGACGGCGTAGAGCCAGCCCGCGAGGATGAGGCCGCCGGTGAGGAACGGCTCGTTGTGCCAGTGGCGCCAGTCGATCATGCGGGGGACCCGGCCTGCCGCCGGGCGGGGCCTAGGCGACCCTGAGCTCGGCCGCGGGGCGGTCCAGCATCGCCGACGAGAGGGGCTTGCTCGCGTCCGCCCCGAAGAGCTTCAGCAGCGCCCACATCGTCCCGCCCGCCAGCACGAGGCCGATGAAGAACAGGATCGTGCAGAACGCCTTGTCCCAGCGCAGGTGCATGAAGTAGAAGATGACGAACATGAACTTCACGGTGGACAGTACGACGAGCACCGTGACGAGGAGCCACTTCATGAAGGGCAGGTAGACCGTCACCAGCTCGAGGCCGGTGATGACCGCGAGGAGCATCGCGATCTGGACGAAGATCCAGAATTTGCTCTGCTCGAGGCCGTGGCCGGGATCGCTGGCGGTGGGGGCGGAGGCGGTTGCGCTCATGGCGTGTGTGTCCGTGGGGTCAGATGTACTCGAGCAGGTAGACGGCCGTGAAGATCACGATCCAGACGATGTCGACGAAATGCCAGTACAGGCCCATCGACTCGACGTCGATCGCGTCCTTTTCGCTCATCCTCCCGGTGAAGGAGTAGATCAGCATCCCGCTCAGCCAGATCACTCCGATAAGGACATGGAGGCCGTGGGTTCCCGTGAGGGTGAAGAACGTCGTCCCCAGGATGCTGTTGGTGATGGTGAGGTGCTTCTCGTAGACGAAGTTCCTGAACTCATAGACCTGGCAGCCGAGGAATATGCACCCGAAGAAGATCGTGGTGAGGAGCGACCAGCGCATGCTCTTCAGGTTGCCCTTCTGGATCGCGTTGACGGCGAGCGCCATCATGAGCGACGACATGAGAAGGATGAAGGTCGAGAACGACGTGAGCTCGATGCTGAACACCTGCTTGGCCTGGAGCGTGCCCGGGGGCGGGTGCAGCCTGTAAATCAGGTGGGTCGAGATGAGGCAGCCGAAGAACATGCAGTCCGAGGCAAGGAACGCCCACATGAGGAGCTTCTTGTTCGGGATCCCGGTGGACGTCGTGGGATCGTGGTGGTGGTCCAGTGTGGCCGCGGCCGCGTTGCTGCTCATGGAGATCGGGTTCCTCGGTTGGCGGGGGTCAGTGCTTGGCGGCGCCGTACCCGCCGTGCGGGTCCTCGCCCTTGATGCTGCCGTCCGCATTGAGATGGATGTGGTAGCCCTCGTTGCCCTCGAGCGCCCAAAGGACGACCGAGACGAACATGATCGCCCCGCCGATGATCGTCACCGCGATCTTAGGGCCCCAGAAGCCGGGGTAGAGGCCGGGGTCGGCCGGGTCGACCACCGACACGCCGATCGCGCCGACCAGGATGCCCACGCCCGCGAGGAAGGGGTAGATCGACTGGAACGGCATGTGGATCCCGCCGTGCGCGTCCTCCTCCTTCGCGTGCTCCGCCTCCTCCTTGAGGACCTCATCCATGTGGTGCTTCTCGTACCACCAGCCGTCCCTGGCGTGGACGGTCGGCGTCACCTGGAAATTGTACTCGGGAGGGGGCGCGGGGAGGCTCCACTCGAGCGTGCGCGCGTCCCACGGGTCCTTCGTCACTCGGGGCCCCTTGTAGTAGGCGTACACCATGGCCACGAGGTAGACCGCGAGGCCGAGCCCCAGGACGACGGCCCCGATGGTCGACACCATGTTGCCGAGGTTCCAGCCCATGTTTCCGTCGTAGGTGAACGTGCGCCGGGGCATGCCCTCGAGCCCGAGGAAGTGCATCGGGAAGAACGTGGTGTTGAACCCCACGAAGATGATCCAGAACGACGCCTTTCCCCAGAAGTCGCTCACCATGCGGCCGAACATGAGCGGGAACCAGTACTGGATGCCTGCGAGGAGCGCGAAGAGCGAGCCGCCGATCAGCACGTAGTGGAAGTGGGCCACGACGAAGTAGCTGCCGTGCTGCTGCAGGTCGGCCGGCGCCGCCGCGTGCATGACGCCGGAAAAGCCGCCGAGCATGAACATCCACACGAAGCCCAGGGCGAACATCATCGGCGTGCGCATCGTCAGGTGGCCGCCCCACAGGGTCCCGATCCAGTTGAAGATCTTCACGCCCGTGGGCACCGCGATCGCCATCGTCATCAGCGAGAAGGCGGCCGTGGCGACGGTGCCCATGCCCGTCGTGAACATGTGGTGGCTCCAGACGCCGAAGCCCAGGAAACCGATGCTGGCCCCAGAGAAGACCACGATGGGGTAGCCGAACAGCGGCTTTCGCGAGAACGTCGGGAGGACCTCCGAGATGATGCCCATGGCGGGCAGGATGAGGATGTAGACCTCGGGGTGGCCGAAGATCCAGAACAGGTGCTGCCAGAGGATCGGCATGCCGCCGTTGGACACCTCGAAGAAGTTCGTGCCGAAGAGCCGGTCCATCATGATCTCGACCAGCGCGATCGTGATCGCCGGGAAGGAAAGGATGATCAGGAACGACGTGACGAGGGTCATCCACGTGAAGACGGGCAGGCGCATCATCGTCATCCCCGGGGCGCGCAGGTTGATGATCGTGACGATGAAGTTGAGGGCGGCGGCGATCGACGCCACGCCGAGGAGCTGCAGGCCCATGACCCACATGTCGACGGCGTGCGTCGGGCTGTACGTGCGCGTCGTCAGCGGGGCGTAGCCGAACCAGCCGGCGTCGGGCGCGCCGTCCTTCATGAACCAGCC
>CAYNLL010000304.1:0-4520 GCA_964398015.1 uncultured Opitutaceae bacterium
TGTAAACTGGAATCGATCCGTGCTTCGACTGGACCTGCGTGAACCCGTGCTCGATGGCGAAGGCGATCAGCTTCGGCGTCCCCTTTAGGTTGAGCTTGCGCAGGATGTTGCTGCGGTGCGTCTGCACCGTGCGGGGCGAGATGCTCAGGCGCTCCCCTATCTCGTCGTCGTTCAGGCCCTGGCCGATCAGCGATAGGATCGCGCGCTCCCAGTCCGACAGGATCTTGACGAATGAGCGCGGGTCCGTGCGGCGGGCCATGCGCGCGGCCTGGAAGGCCTGGGAAAAATAGATGCGGCCCTCCGCGATCGCCTTAAGGGCGTCTCGAAGTATCTCGATGGTGTTCGAATTCTTGTCGATGAACCCGTGCACGCCCGACTTCTCCACCCTGAAGAGCGTGTAGTCGTCGCAGTGGGAGGACAGCATGAGGATGCGCAGGCTCGGGATCACCTTCAGCACACGGTCCGCCACGTTGAATCCGTCCATGTCCGGAAGCGACAGGTCGAGCACGACCGCATCGGGCTTCTTCTTGAGGATGAGCTCGACCGCCTCAACTCCGGAATCCGTCTCGCCGACGACCGTGTAGCCGAATTCGGAACTGCAAACTTTTCTGACGATGTCCCGAATCATCAAATGGTCTTCGACGATTACAATTTTCACATTGAAAGCATAGCGTTGCCGACCATCTAGCTCAAGCTAACACGCAACAAGAGATTGGCTGTCAACGGTAAGCCCCAGCCTTACGTAAAAAGACGTAAAAAACGAAGTAGAGGCCAAGCAGTTGCAAGCACACGGTGTCCAGCAATGGAAGACTTCGCCCTAAAGGCCGATAGGGTGGTCGCGTGCGTCGAGCCCGAATCCGGGTCGGAAGGCCCTGAGCGGACGGGACTCCCGTTGGAGTTTCAGGGAGATCAAGCGGCCAAGAAGCACATGGAGGAGCAGCTCCTTCGCACGCAGCGCCTCGAAAGCATCGGCATGCTTGCTTCAGGGATCGCGCATGACCTCAACAACGTGCTGGCGCCCATCATCCTGGCCGCACCCGAACTTAGGGAGCACGCCACCCGCCCGGACGATCTGCGCATCATCATGTCCCTGGAAAAGAGCGCCGAGCGCGGCGTTGCCCTCGTGCGCCAGATCCTCGCGTTTGCCCAGGGCGTCGGCGGCGGCCGCCAGCTCGTTGATGTCCGCCACATCCTCCAGGAGACCTTCAACGTCATCCGCGAGACGTTCCCGAAGAACATCCGCCTCGAGGACGACTTCCAGGCCAACCTCGCACCGATCATGGCCGACCCGACCCAGGTCCATCAGGTGATCCTGAATCTCTGCGTCAACGCCCGCGACGCGATGCCCTCGGGCGGCAAGCTGGCGATCCGCGCCGAGACGTGCGTCCTCGATGAGCGCGCGGCGGCGGCGATCGAGGGCGCGTCGGCGGGGACATGGCTCGTCATGGAGTTTGAGGACACGGGCACAGGGATCGCCGACGAGACGCTCTCGCACATCTGGGAGCCCTTTTTCACGACCAAGGAGGCGGGAAGGGGAACGGGCATCGGGCTCTCCACTGTGCGCGGCATCGTCGAGGGCCACAGCGGCTTTATCACCCTGAAGACCCGGCCGGGAGAGGGGACGATCTTCCGGGTGCACCTGCCGGCTGCCGACGCCAAGACCGACACGAACGGGCCGGATCCGGTGCTCTCCAAGATATCCCCGGGCAAGGGGGAGCTCGTCTTGATCGTCGACGACGAGGCGCAGATCCGCGATGTCACCGCCGCGATCCTCAAGCGCCACGGGTACCGCGTGCTCGTCGCGGGCGATGGCATCGAGGCGCTGGCGATCTTCGCCCCGCGGAGCGAGGAGATCGGCGTGGTCGTCACCGACCTGAGGATGCCCAACCTCGACGGCTCAACGCTCGCAAGGGTCGCCCGCCGCCTGAATCCCTCGGTGAAGATACTCGCAGTGAGCGGGCTCTCCAGCGGAGGCGATGCGGCGCAGATGAAGAAGATTGCCAACGCCTTCCTTTTCAAACCCTTCAAGGCGGGCGCGCTCCTCCAGGTCCTGGCGGGACTCCTCCACCCCGAAGCGGTGGCGCCCGCGGCTTAGCGCCCGCCCTGGGGCGGCCTTCGGGAAAAGGGCGCGGCACGGCCGCGGAAAATGCCGCTTGTGCCGGATTTCCTGCGGATTCAGCATCGGGCGAAATCCCACCCGTGACCCTTCGAAGACACGCGCCCGCCGGCGGCTGCAGCCACGCCGCGGGGCTGGAGCAAGTATGCCCGAGTTCCCCATAGGCCGCAGGGAGTTCTTCCTCCGCTCCATCGGAACGCTCGGCGCGATCGCGGCGGGCGCCTCCCTGCCCCGCCCGGCCGCCGCCGCCGACGCCCCGGCGGCGCCGCGGGACCCCGACACGCCCTTCTCGGGCGAGCAGCTGGACCAGATCGCATTTCCCATGGGCGGGTTCGGCGCGGGCATGATCTGCCTGGAGGGTGCGGGCGCGCTCACGCACGTCTCGATCCGGGACCGGCCGGTCATGCAGAACCAACCTGGCCTCTTCGGGGCCATCTCCATCCGCGGCCCCGGCAAGGCCGCGCGGGTGGTCGAGGGACCGGTTCCCGCCTGGAAGCTCTTTGGGCGCAGGCACGCCTGCAGCGGCGACGCGCCGATCAGCACGGGCCTGCCGCGCTACGAGCGCGCGAGGTTTCGCGCGCATTTTCCCTTCGCGAGGATCGAGCTCGACGACCCGGCGGTGCCGCTGGCCGCGCGCATCACCGGATGGAGCCCGTTCGGGCCCGGCGACGCCGACAACGCGAGCCTTCCGGTGGCGGCGCTCGAATACACGTTCACCCACAACGGCGACGAGGAGCTCGACGCCGTCTTTTCCTTCAATGCCCACAACTTCCTGCCGGCGGTCCCCGAGGGACGGGAGGGGCCGAAGGAGGCCCCCCGCGCCACGCGGTCGACGCCCGGGGGATTCATCTTCTACGGGGGAGCCTCTCCCGAGGCGCAGCAGGAGGAGGCGTGGCTCGCGGTGGCCGTCGACGACCCCGCGGTCAAGGTGAACCTGGCATGGTTTCGAGGCGCGTGGTTCGACCCGCAGACGATGGCCTGGCGCGATGTCGAGGAGGGAGCGGCCTACGACCGCGCGGTTCCGGACGAGGGGAGCCCGCCCACGGGGGCGTCGCTGTTCGTCCCCTTCCACATGGTCCCCGGGGCGACCAAGACGATCCGCGTGCGCCTGTCCTGGTACGCCCCGCGCACGCGGCTTCGCGCCATCGCGCCGGAGCCCGCGACCGGCGCCACCGCGGCCGACTGCTACAAGCCGTGGTACGGCGGGCGCTTCGCGAGCATCGACGAGGTCGAGGCCTACTGGAGCGCAAACTACGCGGACCTGCGCAGCAAGGCCGAGCAGTTCTCCGCGTGCTTCTTTGACACGACGCTGCCCGCCGAGGCGGTCGAGGCCGTCTCGGCGAACCTGAGCATCCTCAAGTCGTCGACCATCCTCCGCCAAGCCGATGGCCGCCTGTGGGGATGGGAGGGCTGCAACGAGGACAGGGCTCAGGGGCCCGGGAGCTGCACCCACGTGTGGAACTACGCCCAGGCGATCGCCCACCTGTTCCCCTCCCTCGAGCGCACGCTGCGTGAGACGGAGTTCACCGAGGGACAGGACGAGCGGGGCCACCAGAATTTCCGCGTGGCCCTTCCGATTCAGCCGACCCCGCACGACTGGCACGCGGCGGCCGACGGCCAGCTGGGCGGGATCATGAAGGCCCACCGCGAATGGCGCGTCAGCGGCGACTCCGAGTGGCTCAAGCGCCTCTGGCCGAGGATCCGATCGAGCCTGGACTACTGCATCGGCGAGTGGGATCCCGAGCACAGGGGCTGGCCGGAGGAGCCGCACCACAACACCTATGACATCGAGTTCTGGGGCCCCAACGGGATGGGGGCCAGCTTCTACCTGGGGGCGCTGCAGGCGGCGGTCGCGATGGCGCGCGCGCTGGGGGAGCAGGTGCCGCTCTACGAGGAGCTGCTCGCCCGGGGGACGGCCCGGACAAACGAGGAGCTCTTCAACGGGGAGTATTTCTACCAGAGGGTCGAATGGAAGAACCTACGGGCCAAGGAGGCGGCAATAAGCGCGAGGAGCTACGGGGGGGCCTACTCCAAGGAGGCGACCGCTCTCCTGGAGAAGGAGGGGCCCAAGTACCAGTACGGCACGGGCTGCCTCTCTGACGGCGTGATCGGCGCGTGGCAGGCGCTTGTCTGCGGCGTGGGCCACGTGCTGGACCCTGTGAAGGTCAGGAGCCATTTGGTGGCCGTGTACCGCCACAACTTCAAGCGCGACCTCTTCACCCATGCCAATCCGCAGCGCCCCACCTATGCCAACGGGCATGAGGGCGGACTGCTGCTGTGCACGTGGCCCAGGGGCAGCGCGCCCTCCCTGCCCTTCGTCTACTCGAACGAGGTCTGGACCGGGATCGAATACCAGGCCGCCTCCCACATGATCATGATGGGACTCGTCGGCGAGGGAATCGAC
>CAYNLL010000305.1:0-4507 GCA_964398015.1 uncultured Opitutaceae bacterium
GGGGCTGTCATTCGACCTCGCCTGTTGTCTCCTTCCCACCTCACCGCTTGTCCGTCAGATCGATCTCTTGTCCGCCCGCGCAAAGCTGGTGGAGGGGGAGCTCGACTGCGTCTTTCCCGCCTGCCGCTTCTCCTACCCGATCTGGCGGAGTCTGAAGATGGAAGAGGGTCGTTTGCGGATGAACTGGCCCGAAAACTACGCCAAGCGCTCCCAGGACCTCCCCGAGGCCTTTCACGACAGCGGCCAGTTCTACTGGTTTCGCGTGGACCGATTTCTCGTCTCCGGCAAGCTGTTTACCGACAACACCGGCGGCATCCTCCTGGAGGAATCGCAGGTCCAGGATATCGATTCGGAGGAGGACTGGCGGATGTGCGAAATGAAGTATCGGCTCCAACACCCCGGTTGTGAAGCAACCTAGGCACATTGTCATCCTGACCGAGTATGGCGGCCGAATCGGGCTTGGCCATCTGACCCGGTGCTTCGCGATATCGGAGGCGCTCCGGGTGGACGGCTATGCCGTGGACATCTGGGCCGCGCCGGATGCGGCCGATGACCCGCCGCGACCCGAATTCGCGCGCAGCGTGCGTTGGTACGACCCGACAGGGGAGATGGCGGTCGAGCTCGGCCAAGCCGATGCGGTCCTCATCGATTCGTTTGCGGCCACGCCCGAGCAGGTAGAGCGGATCCTCCAAATGAACGAGAACGTGGCGTTCCTTGATGACTTTCGTCGACGCCGCCACCGGCGCGGATGCGTGATCGACTGGACGGTGGGGGCCGAGCGCCTCGCCTATCCGCAGCGGCACCCCGGGGTGACGTACCTTCTTGGTGCACGCTTCTGCGCGCTTCGTCCCGAATTCTGCACTCGCCGCGCCAAGAGGGAGGCGGATCACCCGGAATCCGTGCTCGTGAGCCTGGGAGGCAGCGATGTCCGCAACCTGACGACGCCGGTAGTGGAATTGCTCGAAAGGGAGTTTCCCGTGCTGACACGGCACGTGGTCGTGGGCGGCGGCTTTCGCCGATCCGCGGCCGGGGCGGGAGGTGGCGAAGGCCGAACTCTCGTCCACACCTCCCTCGATGCCGCCGGCATGCAGGCTCTGATGGCCCGGTGCGATATTGCCATCTGCTGCGGAGGGCAGACCCTCTACGAGCTCGCTTCGCAAGGCGTGCCCCCGGTCGTCATCAGCGCTGTCGACAACGCGCGGGACGATATCACCGGCTTCGTCGACGCGGGATTCGCGGCGTGTGCGGGCTCCTGGGACGACGGGGACCTTTTGCCCGCCGTGGCCGGGCTTGTGCGCGAGCTCTGGCCCCGTGCGACGCGCGAGTGCCGTGCCGCCAGGGGGCGGGCCCTGGTCGATGGGAAAGGGGCCGCCCGCCTGGCCGACGCGCTTTCCGCCGCATGGAACGAAACGGCCATTCTTCGCAGCCCATGATCCTCGAACGGCGCGCCTCGGCGGTCCTGCACCATTTTCTGCGCTCCCGCCGGAGGCCGGGCTCCCGGCAGTCGCCCGCAAGCGTTTGCCCCACTGTCCCCCTCGTGTTCGCGATGCCGGGCGCGGACGTCCAGTCCTTCAACATCGCCGACGCGCGCGACCTCGACCTAGCGGGAATCACTCACTCCCGCCTTCGTTCGCGTTCCACCTCGCCATGAGCCAGGAACTAACCTGCGTCATCATGCAGCCCACCTACCTGCCGTGGCTGGGCTATTTCGACTTGATCGACCAAAGCGACGTCTTTGTCTTCCTGGACACGGTGCAGTTCTCGAAGCGATCCTGGCAGCAGCGCAACCGCATCCTGATCGGCGAGGAGCTGGGGTGGCTGACCGTGCCGGTCCTGGGCTCCGGGCGCCTGAACCAGCTCATCCGCGACGTCGAGATCGTCCGCTCTCCCGAGTTTCCCAAGAGACACCTCGCCCTGCTCGAGCAGCACTACCGCCACGCCCCGCATTTTGAGCGGTACTTTGGGCCGCTTCGGGAGATCCTGGCGGACTGCCCGCCGCAGCTCTCCGTCCTGAACCTGCGGCTCATCACCTGGCTGGCCGCGGCCTTCGGTCTCAAGCCGCGCTTCCGGGTCGCCTCAAGCCTGGAGGCGACGGGCGAGCGCGCCGAGCGGCTCCGCAACATCTGCCGGGAGCTGGGCGCCCAGCACTATCTGTCGCCGCTGGGCTCCGCCGCCTACCTGCTCGAGGAGCACGGGGCCTTCTCCACCGACGGGATAAGGCTGAGTTTTCAGCGATACGAACATCCGGCCTATCGCCAGGCGGCGCCACGATTCCAGCCGTACGCCTCCGCAGTCGATCTCCTGTTCAACGAGGGGGATCGCAGCCTGGAGGTGATCCGCCAGGGCCGCCGGAATAGCTATTCCCTTGAGGATGTCCGTTCCCTGGAGACGGCCGCCCCGCCGGGGATGCGCGAATGAGCACCCCCATCCAAATCGGAAGGCGCCAGATCGGGCCCGGCCACCCCGTCTACGTGATCGCCGAAATGTCGGCGAACCACAACCAGGACTTCGCCCAGGCCGTTGAGATCGTCCGCGCCGCGGCGGCCTCCGGCGCCGACGCGATCAAACTCCAGACCTACACCGCGGACACCATCACGGTCGCGTGCGAGAGCGACCTGTTCAGAATCAAGGGCACGATCTGGGACGGGCAGAACCTGCACAAGCTCTACGACGAGGCCCACACACCCTGGGAATGGCAGCCCAAGCTCAAGCGGCTGGCCAACGAGCTTGGGCTCGACTGCTTTTCCAGTCCCTTCGACTTCACGGCAGTCGACTTCCTGGAGAAGATGGAGGTCCCCGCGTACAAGATCGCCTCCTTCGAGCTGGTCGACATCCCACTCATCGAGCGCGTCGCGCGCACGGGAAAACCCGTCATCATTTCGACGGGGATGGGCTCGTTGAGCGAGATCGACGAGGCGGTGCGCGCGTTTCGCGCGGCGGGGGGCACGGAGCTGGCCCTGCTCAAGTGCACCAGCGCCTATCCGTCCCCCCCGGAGGAGATGAACCTGCGCACGATCCCGCACCTGGGCGCGGCCTTCGGCGTCCCGGTCGGCCTCTCGGACCACACGCTCGGCATGGCGGCGCCGGTGACCGCTGTGGCGCTGGGCGCCAGCATCATCGAGAAGCACTTCACGCTCTCCCGTTCGATTCCCGGCCCCGACAGTGCCTTTTCCACCGAGCCCCACGAATTCAGGGCCATGGTCGATGCGGTGCGGGCGGCCGAGAGGGCGCTGGGAAGCGTGAGCTACGAGCTCACGGAGAAGGAGAAAGTGAGCCGTGTTTTCCGACGGTCCCTTTTCGTTGTCCGGAACATGGCGGAGGGCGAGGCCTTCACCCTGGAAAACGTCCGCTCCGTGAGGCCCGCGAACGGTCTCCCGCCCCGGCTCCTTCCGGAAATCATCGGGTGCGTGGCTCTTCGCGCCATCAAGAAGGGGGAGCCGCTCGCCTACGATCTCGTTGGGCCTCGCCCCAGTTAGGGCTGCTTACCGGAACGCCGCTGGTCAAACCCCAGCCCCTGCACCCAAGCTAATACACCCTTGCCACGCTAGGGTAACCGCCTCCGAGAGGGCCTTTGCTTTTCCAAAATGGCGGCCGAGTGCAAGGGATGACGCGGGACGGGCACGGGTTTGGCCCGGGTCTCTGCCCAAAGCTGCCTGAATCGATCCGCACTTGCCGACCCGCCTGAAGCGGCCTGGCGTCCACCCATAGGGGCCCTGCCCCTTACACAGGTGGAACCAGGGCCCACCGTGCAGCCAATCTCAAGGCCCGGACCGACAGGATTTCAGGCCGCCTTGGCCGCGCGCATCCGTCCTGCCAACGACTCGATCTTCCTGACGGCGTGCTCGACCGAGAAGACGGTGGCCCTCGCCTGCGCCTGCCGCTGCAGGCGCGACATCAATCCAGGTTCTGAGATCAGCCGGGCGAGCTTGACCGCAAGGTCGACGTCGCTTCCTGCCGAGAACAGGATCCCGTCGAGACCGTCGCGGATGATTTCCCGGGCGCCGCCGGTGCCGCTGGACACCACGACAAGGCCGGACGCCAGCGCCTCGACCTGCGAGATTCCGAACGGCTCCTCGAATTTGCTGGGAAACACCAGCGTATTGCTGCGCGCAAATAGTCCGACGAGCTCACCGCGGTTGAGAAACCCGGTGAACCGAACCTTGGCCTCCATCCCCGTGGCGCGGACGTGCTCCCGAAGCGCCCCGAGGAAGGCCGTGTCCGGCGCATCTCCGGCAATCTCGGCGGAAAAGTCCACGCCGGCGCGATGCAGCCGTCCGAGGGCGGCCACAAGCGTGTCCGCACCCTTGTAGGGCAGCACGAGACTGGCGTAGCAAATGCGGAGCCGCCGCGTCTCGGGAAGGAACGGCCGGAAGAAGCGATCGATTCGGGCGCCCGGATAGAGGACCTCGACCCGGGCCCCCGCATAGCCGGCCTCCTTCAACGCCCGCCCGTTCCACTCGCTGCAGGCCGCCACCCAGTAGGTCGCCTCCGTGGGCAGCTCGATCGG
>CAYNLL010000306.1:0-4506 GCA_964398015.1 uncultured Opitutaceae bacterium
GCAGCACTCCGCCTACTTCGACGCCGCGCACCACTTCGCCCGGACGAGCGGGCTTCCCCTCGTGGTCGTGGTCCACGACGTGAACGAGGAGTTTGAACCGGTCTTCCCGTGGGCCCTCGGCGCCGCGCGCAGGCGCGACGGCGCCTTCTACAGGTACGCGAGCAGGCGCCTGTGCATCAGCCCCGAAATGGAGCGGCTTTGTGCAGTGCGGTTCGGGGCGCCCGGGAGCGTCCTCTATCCCAACCGGAGCGAGGACCTCCAGGCGCGCGAGGCCGGGCTCAACGCCAGCCTGCGGCGGCCACCCGCCCTCACGGTGGGCTTCGCGGGGAATCTGAATTTCGGCTACGGCGAGGGCATCGTCAGGATGCTGCCTGCGGTGCGGGCGGCCGGAGCCCGGCTTGTGATCTACGGCAGGCCCCCCCAGGGGGCTGCCGCCCCGCTCAAGGACGCCGCGGACTGCTGCGAGCTCCGCGGCTTTGCGCCGATCAACGAGGTGTGGACGTCCATCAAGCGGGACTGCGATGCCGTTTGGCTCCCTTACCCGGATACGGGTGGCCAGATGGAGCAGCTCTACAGGCATCATTTCCCCAGCAAGCTTCCGGAGTACCTCGCGCTCGGAATGCCGGTGGTCGTCACCGGCCCCGACTATGCGACCGGAATGGGCTGGGCGCGCCGAAACCTGGGGCCGGAGGCCTGCGGAAGCGACCTCCCGGGCGTCACGGCGCTCTTTGGGCGCCTGGCGAACGAGCCCGAATTGAGGGCGCGCATCGCGGCGCGATGCCTCGAGTCGGGTCGGCGCGACTTTGACCCCAAGACCATCGCCGCCGAATTTCACCTCAGTCTCGAGGCGGCGGCCAGGGAGGGGCCGCCGTCGCGCTGAACCCAGGTCCGGCGGACCTGCCGCCGCGCCTGTCCGGGATCGGTCAATGCCCGTGGAGATGGTGCGGGCGCGGGGAATCGAACCCCGATTTCAAGCTTGGGAAGCTCACGTGATAGCCGTTATACTACGCCCGCAAGAGGCGAAGGATCGTTCTAGACGCGCTCGCCCGACGGTCAAGCACGCATGACGGTCGGGGCCGGGGCCGATGGAGCCCGCTAAGGGGGACGACAGGTGGAAATCGCGACGAACGGGCCAAAAAGTGCTTGTTTAACACTAATAATTAGACATGTCTTAACATATGCCCACCGTTCACCTTCCCCTCCTCCTCGCCGCGGCCTTCGAGGCGACCGACGTGCTCGGATGGCTTTTCACTCTGGGCCTCGCGGGATCAGTATGGCAGGGAATCAAGCATGCCCAGCGCGCCTACCGCGCCCAGGACAAGCAGGACAAGCTCGAGGAGGCGGCATGGGCCATCGGAATCCCGGCCATCTCGGCGGGGGTCTACTGGTTTTCCATCAAGATCGGGATCATCAGCCCGGTCTGGACCCTGGGGAATCTTCCCACCTGGTGAATCCGGCCCGGGCGTGGAGCAGCCATGGACGTCGACCCGCAGGAGCCCGCGCTCCCCTACACGCCGAGCAACACGGGCCGGAGGGCCAGGGTGGGGTACCTCGGTTTTGACGGGGTGGGCTTCGACGAGCTCTGGCCGCTCTTTGCGGGGCTGGTCCTGAGCCTCGCTCTCGCGCTCAAGCTCTTCCTGGGAGCCGATGCCGGCGGGGGCCGCTGGCTCCAGCGCACGCTGATTGCGCTTCTTCCCTTCGCCGCGGGCTTCGGGTACCTGCGCCTGCTCGTCCAAGGGCGGCCGCCGCACTTCAAGGGGGACCTCTGGGCGACCGCGCTCCGCGTCCGCTTCGATTTCACCGACCCGCCGCTGCGCGCGCTGCCCGTATGGCCGAGGGTCTTCATCGACGCGGCGGATGCCGCGGGGCCGGCGCGCAGCGCCGACCTGCGCCACCCGATGAGCCGCGTCGGGTCCCGGCGCCGCGCCGGCTGAGGGCGCGCATATGGCCCGGACGTTTCCCGTGGGCTGGTTCGAGCGCGACATGCTCTGGTGGGGGCCCGCGCTTGACGCGCGCACCTGCCTGTCGCGCGGGGCTCGGGTCGAGGTGCCCGACCTGCGCAGCGCGGACAACCGCACCCTCCTGGACCTGCGGAGCCAGAACGCGCGCCTGCTCTCTGTTCTCGGCTCCTCCGCCTCGCTTCAGGTCCATTGGACGGTCGAGGACGATTTCGCGGGCCCCCTCGACGCCTACTCGGGCCGCAAGCTCGCGGCCGCGCCCTGGTGCAGGAGGACGTGCGCCGTGCGGCGTGCGTTCTACGAGCAGAGGCTCGCCGAGGGCAGCCTCCGCCGTGAGCGCGTGCACCTCTACCTCGGAAGGACGTGCGCGGGCCTATCCGCGGGGGACGTGCGCTCGGTCGCCTCGTGCGAGGCGTTCCTGCGCCAGGCCGCCTCCGGCCTCGACAGCCAGCTGCGCATGCTGGCGATGATCCACCCGCTCGGCCGCTGGGAGCCCATGGACAGCCGGGCGCACGCCCTGCACCTGAGGAAGTTCCTCAACCCGAGCCTCGCCCGGCTATTTTCGGGCGGCGAGGAGTCCGGACTCGCGGGATTCGACGAGGGCCGCTCGATCCGGGCGAACTGCCTCCGGAGCGACCTGGACGCCTTCTCGTGCGGGAGCGGCTCCGAGCGGGCGAAGCTGCTCTACTTCGACGGGAACTACCATGCGATCTTCGTGATGCGCGAGCTGCCGCGCGGCACGAGGCCCGGGATGCTCCTGCCGGTCCTCGACGCGGTCAACCGGGGGGCGTCGATCGCGCTGGCCATCCGGCCGCTCCCGGTCGGCGGGGAGATCGACCGGCTGCGGCGCGAGATCGACGAGCTGAGCGCGTTCCTCTCCGACCGACGCGCGGCGGGGGTGGAGAACGACATCCGCCTTCGCCGGGGCCGGATCGACTCGCTGCTCTCGTCGGCGACCATCCCCTTCAACCTTCTCTTCGCCGTGCGCGTGTGGGCGGACACGCCCGACGGCATCGCCGCCAAGGCGCTCGCCATGCGCACCGCCCTCCAGGGGATCGACGGCGCGGAGTTCATGCAGGTGAACAACGCGGCCCAGGCGCGGCACCTCTTCTACGAGACCCTGCCGGGCAACCTCGGGGGCACTTACCGCGGATGGGACATCTACGTGGAGAACCACAACCTCGCGGACCTGATGCCGATCTCCTCGACGTTCACCGGCCACCTCGAGGAGGCCCAGGCGCTCTACGACAGCCCGGGAAGGAGCGTCGTCGGCGTGCGCCTGGTCACGGGCAACGGCACCCCGCAGCACTCGATGGTGGTCGGCGTCAACGGGTCGGGCAAGTCCGCCTTCCTCATGGACCTGATGAGCCAGTCGGACTGCGACTGGTCCTACCGGTTCTACCAGGAGGAGGGGATGGCCTTCGTCACCCAGGCGCAGCTCTGCGGCATGCGCAGCCTGGTGCTGCGCGAGTCGGGCGACTGCACCCTGAATCCATTCGACACCCTCGGGCTCCCCCTCACCTCGGCGACGGTCTCCCGGGTGGTGCGCACCTGCATGAAGCTCGTCGGGCTTTCGCGGGACGAGGACCGGAACCGCCGCAGGGAGGGCCTGATCGGCGAATACGTCCGCAGCCATTTCGAGGACTGCGCCGAGGACTGGCGGCACGCCGACGAAAGGCGCTGGCATGAGCTCGGACGCCGGGCCCTCACCGCGGAGCGGCTGCGGTCGGCGGACGACGACTTCCTGGACGGCCACCTCGCCCTGCTGGAGCTGGAGCGCGCCGACCCGGCGGCGGCCGCCGAACTGCTGGCCAGGGCGAGCGAGGACGAATTCATGCGCCATGCGATTTCCCCGGCGGGGCGGCGCAACACCGAGGCGATGGCGTTCAGCCTCTTCACGGCCGCGGACTACCCGAGGTTCGACGGGCTGGTCTCCCTGATGAGGCACGGCCGGCTGGCCCACCACCGGAGCGCCGCCGCGTCGGGCGAGCTTGACTTCCTCTCCTCCGAGCTGGCCAAGGGCCTGCGGTCCGGGGGCGTCGTCGGGGCGTTCATCGACGGGGCGACCAACCTCGACGTCCGGGGGGCCGGCCTGCACTTCGACACCAGCTGCCTGCCTGAGGGGACCCTCAAGGACCTGGCGGGCTTTGTCGTCTTCGACCACGTGCGCCAGCACATCCTCGCGCTCCCCCGGGGTCAGTCGAAGGTGATGCTCCTCGATGAGCTGCGCCGCATCCTGCTCATTCCCGGCGCCACCGAGTTTGTGAAGGAGCTCCTGGCCCAGATGCGCAAGTACCGCTGCGTCTTCATCGGCGCCTTCCAGGAGCCCTCGCAGATCGACGACATCGATCCGGCGCTGACCGACCTGCTCTTCGGCCAGTGCAAGCAGTATTTCCTCATGCGCCAGAACAACGCCGACCAGGTGCGCCGGATCGCCCGGGTCATCGGGCTTCCCGGCGCGGCGCAGCGAGCGATCGTCCAGCATCCCCTGGTCGAGCACCAGTCCGGCGCCCGGAAGGCCTCCTACTTCACCTACTTCTCCCGGGAA
>CAYNLL010000307.1:0-4496 GCA_964398015.1 uncultured Opitutaceae bacterium
CCGAGAACAGCCTGAGCCGGCTCGTCGAGCGGCGCATCGTCGTCGCGAACGACCTGTCGCCGTCGGACTCGGCGGGGATCGACCGCGGGTCCGGGCTGGCGATCGTCACGGACTCCGGCAGCAAGACGAGCCACGCCGTGATCGTCGCCCGCTCGATGCAGGTGCCTGCGGTGGTCGGGGTGCGCGACCTCACCAAGCGGGTGAGGACGGGGGACTGGGCGCTCGTGGACGGCTACGAGGGCCTTGTCGTCCTGAACCCCTCGGAAGGCACCCTGTTCCGCTACGGCAAGATCCAGTCGCAGAAGAAGTCGTTCCAGACCCGCCTGCTCGAGGCGAACCGCCAGAGCGCGGTCACCCAGGACGGCGTCGACGTGGTGCTGATGGCGAACATTGAGAAGGTCGAGGAGGTGGCCGACGTGAAGAAATTCTACGGCCAGGGGGTCGGGCTGTTCCGCACGGAGTACCTCTTCCTCAACGCCTCGAGGATCCCGAGCGAGCAGGAGCAGTTCCTGGCCTACAAGGCGATCGTCGAGGGACTTGCCCCGAACGCCGTCGTCATCCGCACGCTGGACCTGGGCGGCGACAAGCCGATGCAGTCCAACCCGGGCATGTTCCCCAAGGAGGACAACCCGTTCATGGGCTACCGGGCGATCCGCTTCTGCCTGGACAACCCCGAGCTCTTCAAGGACCAGCTGCGCGCGATCCTCATGGCGAGCCACTTCGGGAAGGCCAGGATCATGTACCCGATGATCAGCGGCCAGGAGGAGGTCTCCCGGGCGAACGCAATCCTCGCCGAGTGCAAGGACGAGCTGAAGGGGCGCGGCCAGCCGTTCGACGCCGAGATCGAGGTGGGGGCGATGATCGAGATCCCGAGCGCTGCAGCGACCGTCGACCTCCTCGCCAAGCAGTGCGACTTCTTCAGTGTCGGGACCAACGACCTGATCCAGTACATGCTCGCGATCGACCGCGGCAACGACCGGATCGCCCATCTCTACGAGCCGGCGCACCCGGCGGTCGTGCGCACCCTCAAGCGCATCGTGGACGAGGCGCACCGGGCAAACGTCCCGGTGGGGGTCTGCGGCGAGATGGCCGGGGACCCGCTCTACGCGGCCCTCCTCCTCGGCCTCGGCGTGGACTCGCTCAGCATGTCCGCCCCGGCCCTGCCCGCCGTGAAGTTCCTGGTGCGCGCGATGAAGATGTCGGACGCCCGGGACCTCGCCGAGTCGGCGCTCGGCATGGGATCTGCCAAGGACATCTTCGCCGCCTGCGAGAGCTTCCACCGCTCGCGGGTGTCGATGGGCTAGCCCGAGCCTAGGCCTTGGTGCCGCTCGCCAGCAGCGTCTGGAAGAAGGGCTCCACCGTTTCCCTGGAGACCGGCGTCACCTCGACCTTGATGAAGCGGGCCTTCTTCAGGAACCCGTCCAGCGCGCTCTCCTTGAAGCCCAGCCAGAGGTCGGCGTAGAGCTCGCGGGCCTTCTCGAAGTCGTGCTCGGCGAGCTCGAGGATGAGGAGCTGGCCGCCCGGCCGGAGGATCCGGTGGGCCTCGTCGACCGCCTTCTGGGGGTGGCGCGCATGGTGGAGCGCCTGGCTGAGCACGGCGAGGTCCACGGATTCGTCGGGCAGGGGCACCTGCTCGATGTCGCCCAGCTTGTACGCGAGGTTGGCGAGGTCGTTCTTGCGCGCGAGCTCGGTGCCCACCTCGACCATCCGCGGCGAGTTGTCGATGCACCAGACCTGCTTGGCGTTGCGCGCGAGCAGCTGCGAGATC
This sequence comes from uncultured Opitutaceae bacterium, assembly GCA_964398015.1. Classification (GTDB taxonomy): domain Bacteria; phylum Verrucomicrobiota; class Verrucomicrobiia; order Opitutales; family Opitutaceae; genus Palsa-1447. The sequence continues at coordinate 1,769 of CAYNLL010000307.1, forward strand.
AGCCCCTCGCCGGCCCCCAGGTCGGCGACCACGATGTTCGGCACGAGGCGAAGCGCCAGCCGCCCGATGGCTTCCCAGGAGCGCCCCGGGCAGTGGTTGCGGCCCAGCCTTCCCGCGATCAGGTTGAAGTACTGCTCCGAGACCCGGCGGCGCTTGGCGAGCACGCGCTCAAGGTGGCGGTTGTCCTCGCCGAGGATCTCCAGGCCAGCGACGCTGCCGACGGCCGCGTTGAGGAGGGCCAGCCGGCTGGCCGGGAGGTCGCCCCGCAGCGAGTAGTAGGCCTTCTTGCCGTCGCGCCGGTCGACGACCAGGTTCGCCTGGCGCAGCAGCGCAAGCTGGGAGGAGATGCGCGACTGGCCCATCACCAGGATCTCCTGGAGCTCCGCGACGGACAGCTCCTCGCGCATCACCAGCGCGAGAAGGCGCAGGCGGGTGGGGTCCGAAAGGATCTTGAGGGTGTCCCAGGAGGCGTTCACGTCGCGGACATGGTGCCGGTTTGGCCCGCCAAGGCAACGCTTGAACCCGGGCGGGCGTCCCCTATCAGGCGTAGCGCGCGATGCTTACGATCGAGTACGACTCCTCGGCGGCGCCCGTCTTCACCCTGACCGTGTCGCCCGCCTTCTTCCCCATGAGGGCCGTGCCGAGGGGCGTCTTGTAGGAGACGACGTGGCGTTCCGGATCGCCGTCCCAGACCCCGAGGATCGTGTAGCGGATCGTGGCGCCGTCCGGGACCCGGACCTCGACCACGCTGCCGACGCTCACCTGCTCGACGGAGGCGTCCTTGAAATCGGTGATCCGCGCGCGCGCGAGCTCGCGCTCGAGCTGTCCCTTCTGGGCCATGAGGACCGTCTGGTCCTGCTTCGCCATCTTGTACTCCGAGTTCTCGCGCAGGTCGCCGTGCTCGCGCGCCGAGGCGATGGCCTTGGAGTTCTCGGGGATCTTCTTGGAGACGATGGCCTCGTACTCCTCGCGCTTGCGCTCGAAGCTCTCACGGGAGACGAGCAGCAGTTCCTCCTTGGCCTCGGCGTCCACAGCGACCAGCGACTGGATGTTCGGGAAGATCTTGATGAAGCGGGCGAGGAGCGACTTCTTGGTGAGCTCCTCGAATCCCTGGTTCAGGAGCAGCGTGTTCGCCAGGTCGCGCGCCGTCTCCGGGTCCGCCGTCGAGAGGAGGTCTGCGATCAGCTCCGTGTCGTCGCTCAGGATGTCGCCGAGCGGGATCCTGCGGGCGCTCGCGGCCTGGAGGGCCTCGTAGTCGATCGCGAAGAAGATGGCGCTCAGGAGGCGCGGGGTGATCAGGTCGTTGAGCAGCTTCGCGAACTTCTTGGAGTGCCTGTTCTTGACGATCCAGAGGAGGACCGGCGCGCGCAGGTTCTGCTCGGTCTGCCACCGCTTGAGGGTGGAGGCGAGGTCCTCGGAGTACCCGTTCTCGACCAGGAAATTGATGCACTCCGTCGTGAACTTGCCCTGGGACACCTTCAGGAGGCTGAACACGATGTCGCGGCACTCGATCGGGTGGGTTTCCTTGAGGAGCTCGAGGAAATGCCCCTGGAACTGGACGGGGATCTTCTCGGCGATGGCCGGGAGGTCGCGCAGGTTGGCGACGAGCGAGGCCTGGGAGGGCTCGTAGGTCGCGGGGTCCACGCCGGCCACCTTTGCGATGCGGTCGCGCACAGCGGCGCCGTACAGGCGCTCCGCGGCGTCGATCTGGTTGCTGTCCTTGACGGCGTCGGCGACGCCCTTCAGGACCTCGGAGAGGTTGGCCTGGGCGGCCTTGTGGGCCGACGCCGAGGCGTAGTCCTCGGCCAGCGAGATCCGGCGGCGGGCCGAGCGGGTGGAGGTGAACTGCTCAAAGATCTCGTCCTCGGCTGAGACCGGGGTCTCGCGCAGCACGTAGCATTCGGTCTTCTTCTCGGGAACGGCGACACGGGGGTCCTTGGCCACGGCCTTCCGGGCGTCCGCCCACCACTTCTTGAACTTCTCCTCGCCGATCACCTGGGCGAGCGTGATCTCGAGGTCGATGGCGGTCGTGGCCCGGTTGGGGTACGACTCGAGGGCCTCGACGATCAGCTGCGCCGGGTTGTCGGCGATGAGCTCCTGGATCTTCTTCGGCTCGGTCTCCTTGCGCACGAGGAGGTGGTTCTCGGGAAGGACCTCCATCGTCCCGACGCAGAAGGCCGGGTCCATCGCATGGGACTTCTTGCCCTTGAAGTCGATAACCAGCCGGAGCGTCGTGTCGTCAAAATCCTTGATCTGGCCGAATCCCCAGCTCCTGTGCACGACGAAGGCGCCGGGCTTCATGGACTCCAGCTTGGATTTGAAGCCCTTGAGGGCGGGATTTTTCGCTAGGAGCGCGGAAACGGCTTCGGAATTCATAGTTGCGCAAATGATCGCGTGAACCGGAGAGTAAAGCGGATGTTGAAGAACTTTGTCAAACCGAGTCTCGAAACCGCCTGGCCCGCCGCTGCAGGGCTCGTCGCCCGCTGGCTGGACAAAAGGGAGCGGATTGACCTGCTGATGGAGGGTCTCCCGCCGAGAATGCCGGGCACCGAACGGGGCCGTTGCCAACACCTTGTCTTCGGCGTGGTGAGGCACTTCGGGCGCATCGAGGCTGTCCTCGGCAGGCTGGTGGCCCATCCGCCCCGCTTCATTACGAGGGCTGCGCTCTATCTCGCGGCCTACGAGCTGATCGAGGCCTCGGCCGAGGGCAAGGACGCGGGCCAGCCCG
>CAYNLL010000308.1:0-4494 GCA_964398015.1 uncultured Opitutaceae bacterium
CGACGACGAACCCGTCGGCGAGGTCGACCTCAGCCCCGACTCGCTCGACGGCCGGCTCGCCTGGATGAAGTCGGAGCTCAACCTCTCGGACGCCCAGTACCGTCGGATCCGTGAACTGCACGAGGAATCGAGCCCGCGCCTTCGGGCGCTGGCCGCCCAGGTCACGCAGATGCAGTCCGAGTTCGCGGCCTTCGAGAACGCGCGGCGCACCACGGACAGGGTCGACTTCATCGAATTTGCGCGGTATGTCGAGGCCCGCCGGGCCGTCAGCCGCGAGTGCCTTGAGTCCACCCGCCGGCTTGTCTTTGCCACGGCGGACGAGATGTCGCCGGCCCAGCGGGAGCATTATTTCGGGATTGTAGCCGTGACGAAACCCCTTGGCGGCAAGCAGCTCAACTGAACGCATTCCCGCATGTCGTGCTCACAGATCCCGCCGCCGACCGCGCAAGCCTAATCGAACTTCGGCAAGGCGACGCCCTGGCCCTGAACAGGCTGATCTCCCGCTGGCAGCGTCCCCTCGTGAGCTTCGCCTACCGCTACGTCCAGAACGCAGCGGACGCGAACGACCTGGCCGCGGAGGCCTTTGTGAAGCTCTACCAGAATCGCGAACGGCTCAGGAGCGATACGATCCTGTCCGCCTGGCTCTTCACGACACTCACCAACCTGTGCCACAACCACCACCGCTGGCGGAAGCGCCACCCCAGCGTGGCCCTGGACCCGGAATCGCGGAGCCCAAGGGGCTCGGAGACGAGGACGGAGCCCGAACTGGTGTCCGCGGAGCCCGCGCCAGGGGCCGCGCTGGCCCGGGACGAGTCTCTGGAGGCCGTGCGCCGCGCGATCGAGGAGCTTCCGCACGACCTGAAGGTGACCGTCCTGCTGCACCATTATGAGCATCTCTCCTACCGCGAGATCGCCTCGATCACCCATTGCTCGGAGCGCGGCGTGGAAACCCGCCTCTATCGCGCGCGAAAGCAGCTGCGCCAGTCCCTGGCGGGGTTCCTGCGCGAGGCTTCGCCCGCCTAGCGGGACGCCCCTTTAGGGCGCAGGCTTGAAGTTGAAGTCCTGCCGGGCGAGGACAAGGACCGGGCGGCCCTTCGCCATGGGAGGCTCAAACTTCCATTGCGCGACGGCGGTGACCGCTGCGGCGGCCAGCTCCGGGTTCGCATCATTCATCTCCCGCGAAACGGCCGGCATCCGCACGTGCCCCTTCTCGTCGATGTAGAAATCCACCGTGATGTCGCGCACCCCGCCGCGGCGGGCGGCCTCCTGCGAGTACGCGGGCTTGACGATCACGATCGGCGTGGGGATCCGGTCGAGCTGGGCCAGGGTGCACGCGCCATACGACGCCGAATTGGGCAGCAGCCTGAAGCGAACCTGCTCGTTGTAGACGTCCAGGGACAGGTCCACGACCACGGCGCCCACGGACTTGAAGTCGAATGTCAGGTTCTCCGTGGCGCTGGTGGGCACTCCCTTTATCCTCGCCGGCTCGTAATGCCACCGCCTGATGGCCGCGACGGCAGCATCCGCGAATTCCGGGTGGGAGTAGGCGGTCACCAGGACATCCGTAAGGGCTCCGGACTCATCGACCTGCACGGCAACCGTGGCCTGGCCCCCGTTGACCCCGGCCAGCACCATCTGCCTGGGGTAGATCGGGGCCTCGGTCTGGATCACGTTCATCGGGCCGTAGTCGCCGCTGGGATTCATGAAGACTGTGAGCGGGCTCGCGGTCTGGGAGAGCGCCGCCGCCGGGCCAAGCAGGAGCGCCGCGGCGCAGAGGGAAAGGCTTCTTTCAATTTTCATAGTCAGGAGAATGGGAGCTGCCCTGTATAACACCGCGCCGCGCCCGTTCCCTTCACGACGTCCGCCGGTACGCGGCGGTTGGCCGTCGCCGGGCCGCTATCGCCCCTGGGCCGAGGCGCCTGCGGGACCGGCCCTCGGGGTGTAAAACAGCGCCGTCTGCCCCACGCTCCCCACGCAAAGGGACTCCGTCTGCTGGCTGATCGTCCCGCAGAGCCCTGCCCTCTCATCGCGCCCGCTTCCCAGGAATCGCACCTTCACCAGCTCGTTGACCCGCAGCTGGCGGCGCAGCTCCGCGATCACCGCCGGGGTCGCCCCGTCCTTGCCCACCTTTAGCGACGCGCCGATGCGCTGGCCAAGGCCGCGCAGCCGCGCCTTCTGCGCCCCGGTCAGTTCAGGAAGTGCCATAGGACGCCAGCATCCCGGGCCCGGGGCCCGACGCCAAGCCGATACGCTCGCGTGGCTCTGGCTTAGGCGGGGCGCACCGGATCGGCGCTAGGTATCCCTTTGTGCTGGCGCTCCGGCCTCGTTCGCATAGTCCGACGCGGTGAAGCGCACGCCATTTCGCAGGTTCTTGGGCCTTTGCCGGCCCCACGCCGCAAAGATCGCCCTGGGCGTGGGCCTTATCCTTGCCGCCACCTTCCTGACGCTGCCCGCGCCGTGGATACTCAAGATCATCATCGACAGGGCGCTCCCGCAGAGGGACCTGGGGCTCCTGGCCCGCCTCCTTGGCCTCTTTACGGCGCTCTTCCTCGCGCGGGCATGGCTGACAATGGTGCGCAACCGCATCCTGCAGCACGCGGCCATGAGGCTCGTCTGCGACCTGCGGATCCAGCTTTTCACGCACCTTCAGACTTTGTCCCTGCGGTACTTCGACAACACCCAGACCGGAGAGACGGTCTCGCGGGTCAGCCAGGACACGGGCGAGGTCTACACCCTCACGAACGGATTCCTCATCAACCTGATCGCCGACTCAGTCACGGTCGTCGCGGTGGTCGGCTTCCTCTTCTACGTGAACTGGCGGCTCGCCGCGGCCACCTGCGGCGTCATGCCGCTGTTCGTCGTCAACTACCTCTACAACCGCCGCCGCATGCGCGAGGAGAGCCGCACCCACCGCCAGAATTGGGACAGGGTGATGGGCTTCCTGCACGAGAAGGTCTCAAACGCCCGTGTCATCAAGTCGTTTGTCCGGGAGCAGGGCGAGATCGCCGCCTTCTCAGGGGGGATCAACGAGGACTTCTTCAACTACTCGCGCATCGTGATGCGCAACACGAAGCTTGCCGTAATCGCCGACCTCCTCGGCTCGATCGGCGCGCTCGTGGTCCTCGGCTATGGCGGGTGGCTCGTCGTCGAGGGCCAGATGGGCGTCGGTACGCTGGTCGCCTTCAACGCCTACATCGCGTTCGTCTTCCCTCCCATCGTGCGCTTTGTCGACCTCGCGACGATCTTCCAGAGGGCCAACACAGGAATCGAGAACGTCTTTGCTCTCCTGGACCTCCGGCCCGACGTTGTGGACGCGCCGGACGCGAGGCCCCTCCCGCTCCTGCGGGGCGACGTCGAGTTCCGGCAGGTGAGCTTCGACTACGTCACGGGACCGGCCGTCCCCGGCGGCCCGCGCACGCTGAGGGAGATCTCGTTCCACGTGCGCGAGGGCCAGGTCGCCGCGATTGTCGGGCCCAGCGGCTCCGGCAAGAGCACCATCATCAATCTCCTGGCCCGTTTCTACGACCCCGCGAGCGGCGAGGTCCTCGTCGACGGCTACGACCTCAAGCATGCGGCGACGGACTCGTTCCGGCGCCAGATCGGCATCGTTCTCCAGGAGAACGTGCTGTTCTCCGGTACCCTCGAGGAGAACCTCAAATACGGGAGGCCCGACGCCTCCCGTGAGGAGATCATCGCGGCCGCCACGACAGCCAACGCCCACGACTTCATCCTGAAGATGCCCGGGGGCTACAGCACGATCGTCGGAGAGCGGGGCGCGCAGCTTTCCGGGGGCCAGCGCCAGAGGATCGCCATCGCGAGGGCCATCCTGAAGGACCCGAGGATCCTCATCTTCGACGAGGCGACGAGCGCCCTGGATCTTGCCTCGGAGCGCCTCATCCAGGAGGCGATGGAGCGGGTCATGCGCGGGCGAACGACCTTTGTCATCGCCCACCGCCTCTCGACGATCCAGAAGGCCGACACGATCCTCGTCATGGGAGAGGGCCGACTGGTCGAACAGGGGACGCACAGGGAGCTGCTGGCGCTCAACGGGCCCTACGCGCGGCTGCACGCGCTCCAGTTTCCCGAAACCGGCTGAACGTCACTCCGCCCGTAGCGCCTCGATCGGATTCACCGCCGTCGCCCTGCGCGCGGGCAGCCAGCACGCCAGCAGGACAACGCCCATCAGAAGGAGCACGACGACAACGACGACCCAGGGGTCGTTTCCGGGCACGATCGCCATTATCCTAATGAGAATCGTCATCAGTCCGATTGAGAACAGGAGGCCGATGCCGATGCCGAGGAGCGCCAGCCAGATGCCGTTGCGCATGAAGAGCCAGAGCACGTCCCTCGCCTGCGCCCCCAGGGCCATCCGCACGCCGATCTCCTGGGTGCGCTCCGCGGCGAGATTGGCGATCACCCCGTAGATGCCCACCGCTGAGAGCAGGAGCCCGAGCGCGGCGATCTCCACCAGCAGCCGCCGGACGATCGTGAAGC
>CAYNLL010000309.1:0-4492 GCA_964398015.1 uncultured Opitutaceae bacterium
GCGATGCCGCGACGCCAACCGCCAGTCCCAGGGCCAGGACAAAAGGGGCCTTCTTCATGGTACTTCGGCCTTTGTCGCCAGGAGGGGATCGATCAGCTGCACATAGCTGCGGACAAGCTGGGCGCTCTGCTCGTGCTGGATCCGGTTCACCCGGAGCTCCGCGAGGAAAAGGCCCATGAGCGCGCAGCAAACGACGAACAGCGCGGCAAAAGGCGGCCGCGAGAGCCACACTTCCATCGCGGCCCACAGGCCGATCGCGTCCTTCTCTCGGGCCCGCTCGCGGGAGATCCGCTCCCAGACCTCATGGGTGAATCCGGGAAGCGGCGCCGCCGTCTCATTCCAGCGGTCGAGGAGCGGGTCGAGCGGGTCGGGGGGCGTGGGCATGGACAGGGTATGGCGGGCTACGCATAGGGGTAACACCAACGGCGCCCAATGTCCTTCAAATATTTCGCCCCACCCGGTACGGAGATGAACTTGCCCGGATCCCCGCGGAGAGCACGCCATGCTGGGGAAACGCCGCCGGGCCCGCCTTCGGGGGCAACTCGGCCGGTGAAATAAGGGTCACGAGCGCCGCCCATTAGGAGCCATTGTGGAAGATTGGGTTGCGCCCCTCTGCCGGCGCTCTGGCTCCCTCTGCACCGCCGCGAGGGCGGCCAAATCCGGAGCCGAGCCCTTGCGACGTCAACCTTCATGGGCCACGTTAGGAGGACGCTCCTAGTCCCGTCATCCGATGAAGGGACAGGGTGCGGGAAGGTGTTACGCTCGTAAGTCCAATCCAAACCATGAACCGACCACGATTTGCATTGCTGTTTGCGGCGCTTGCCGCGGCCGCGGCATCTGCAGGAACGGCGGGCGCCGCCGACGCCCAAGCCGACGCAAAAACGTACACGCTCTTCAGGGGAGCAAGTCTTTCCGTGGGATTGAACGGGCAGGTTTACCCCGTCATGGACATTTCAGGAGGCGCCTGGGTAATCCGAAGGAACGGCGAGTTGGTTGTGGTCTCCGCCAAGGACGGCCCCATCAACCTGAAGGTCGCTCCGGCCCTCAGGCTGACGGAGAAAGCCGCCTCCGTTTCCAACCTGATGACCGAGCCGGCCTACACGCCCGAGAACGACCCCTATACGAAGTTCACCAAGCAGATGAGCGAGGCTGCGAATAGCTACGCTGGCGACCAGTCGGCGGCAAAGGCTGCAAATGCCACGATGGACGCCGCAACGACCTTTGCGCAAAGGGTAGGCGCGTCGTCGCCGTCCTCTGGGCCCCCGTCGGCCTCCGGTGTGGGAGACTCGCCCGCCTCGGCTTCAGCCCAGTCGGGGATCACCAATGCCGCGAACATGGTCAATGGGGCCAATATGACCGCCGGAGCGAGTCCGGGGATCGCGGTCGGGGCAAAGACGGCTTTCGACCCGAACGGCGAGAACTACGATGCGATGAACGTCGCCTTTGAGGTGTCCTCCGAGAAGCCCTTGAACCGCCCCTTCATCGTGATCACCGCTGAGTTCCGGGCCCGCAACGACCCGCCGGGCGCCTATCGGAAGTGGGTTTACGCCCAGGCGCTGGAACGCATCGATTCAAAGGGCGCCAAGGTGCAATTCCTGAAAGGCGGCTTCCCGCCCGGGTTCGAGATGAGGGACGTGCAGCTCCATGTCTACAACGAGGGCGACGAGGTCGCGACGAACATCTCAAAGGAACGCGTCCCGTACACCCGGCAGGAAGCCTTCGAGTTCGTGAAGTCCCATTACATCAGCAGTCACAAGGGCGCCACGCTGCCTCCTGTGCCGGCCCTTGCGAAGCTGCCGCCCGATCTGCCGTCGCTCCTCTCGCAGGGAAAATACGGCCAGCCGATCTATATCAAGGTCAACAAGGACGGGCTTGCGCAGGATGTCTTCATCGACCCGAACTGCTTGAGGCCGGCGGGTGATCCGTATCTTGAGTCGCTCGCGAAGGGCATCCTCTTCGAGCCGGCCTTGGAGGACGGAAAGCCCGTCGACAGCGTGGCCGCGCTGAACCTGAGCCAGCTCGCCATGTAGGGCGCGACGCCCTGCGGGCGCTCCGGGACTACGGCAGCTCGTAGACCTCGATCAGCGCGATGCCGGTGTTTCCCTGGCCGCTGGTGACCTGCGCCGTGTAGGCGCCCGGCGGCAGCGTCACTATGAGTGCCGAGTCGGGGCTGTTCGGCGTCCACGGGAAGGCGCCCACCGAGCTCGCCGTGTTGGCGATATAGAAGTTCGTTCCGTTTCCCCAGCCGTAGTTGGAGGCTATCAGCTGGCCCGAGCTTCCGAAGAGCTCCAGGTAGGGGTCGGTGAGGAAGCCGCTTATCGCGAAAGTGGCCAAGGCCGGCCCGGAGGCCCGGATCAGGACGGATTTCGAGGTCGAGCCTCCGATCACGAAGCCGCCGATCAGCGTGGCGCCGCCCGTGCCTGCCGTCGTTCGCGCCGACACGTTGACGAGGCGGGGCGTGGCCGGCGTGTAGGTGCCCTCGGGCGTCGCATCGTAGACCTCGGCGAGCGCCGCGCCAGAGTCGCCACTGGCCCCCGTGATATTCGCGGTGTAGTTTCCCGCTGACAGCCCGGTGGCGAGGGCCGCATCATGGCTGGAGGCGTTGCTCCAGGGGAATGCGCCGACCTGGGCAGCAAGTGCTGCGATGGCGGGCGAGCCGCCCCAGCCATTGTTGGTCATGAGCAACGCGGCGGAGGGAAAGGTCTCGAACAGCTGCAGCTGGGGATCCGGAAGGATGTCCGGGACGCTGAAGGTCGCCAGCGCCGGGCCCGAGGCCCGTACCAGCACGTTCTGGCTTCCGGACGTACCCGCGCCGCCCACGACGAATCCCGCGATCAGCGACTGAGCACCCGCACCGGCCGAGGCCCGCACCGAGACATCGATGAGCCGGCCGATGTCCTGGGTGTCGGAGACCGAGAGCGTGACGGACGACGTGGTGGTTTCAATGGGCCCCGTGGTCACCCGGACGGCGTAGTCGCCGGCATTCGACGCCTGGGCGTTTGAGACAATGTAGGTGGGACCCGAAACAGTGGGGAACTGCGTGCCATTCTGCATCCATTGGAAGGTGCCCTGCACCAGCGGCGCGGTGAAGATGGCGGTACCGCCCTGGGCGATCACTTGGGACTGCGCCTGCCAAGGCACCGAGACAACCGAGCCGGGCACCAGGGTGGCCATTCGGATCGTGTGCGCGCTCATGTCCGAAAGGTAGAGCACCCCTCCTGGCCCGATAGCGATCCCGGAGATCTGCGTGAAGACTGCATTGACACCCGTCCCATCCTTCGGCGCGGCACCGGCGGCCTCGGTGTTGCCTGCAAGGGCCACGGCGGTGCCGTCTGTTCGGCCCTCGACAATCTGGCCCCAGAAATCGGAAAAAAAGAAGTTCCCTGAGGCGTCGACTGTCATCGCAGTGATGGGGAAAAAGAACCATTCAGGATAGTCAGCATAGATGCTGGTCACGACCCCGTCGGGGGTGATCTTGCGAATCTTCGAGGGATCGAGGTCGGCGACGTAGAGGGTTCCCGCCGTGTCTATCGTCATGAGGAAGGGGTACCTAAACGTCGCGCCTGAGCCCGTGCCGTCCGTGTCGACGAAGCCGTCCGGATTTCCGGCGAGAATCGAAAGTCCGCCGCTGGGCGTAATCTCCCTTATTGTTCCGTCGTTGGAACAGGCGACAAAGACGTTTCCCGACCTATCAACGGCGATCGCGACGGGTTCCGCATACGTGCCCGGAAGGGTCGACGTCACGCCCAACGGCGTGATTTGCCGAACGGTGCCGTTGCCAGTGTCAGCGACATAGACGTTTCCCCCGGCGTCGACGGCCACGGCGGTGGGCCCGTTGAAGCGGGCTGCCGAGCCCTGGCCGTCCGCGTTGCCCGGGATGCCCAGGGCCCCGGCGAACGTCGTCACGGCTCCCGCGGGCGTGACGCGTCGGATCGTGTCGTTTATCGTGTCCGCGACGTAGATGTTCCCGGAGCTGTCGACGGCTATGCCGTTCGGAGCGCCGAACTGCGCAGCCGCCCCGTTCCCGTCCAGGCCTCCCGCCGTCGGCTGGCCGGCAAGCGTGGTCACGGCGAGGGCGTCGGGTACCGTCAGTGTCACCGGAACACTCTGTGTGGTGCCGAGCGTGTTTGTGGCCTTGAGCACATAGGTGCCGGAGCTCGCGGCCTGCACCGAGGTGATCGTGTAACTGGACGAAGTGGCACCGGAAACCGAGTTGCCGTTTAGCGTCCATTGATAGGAGTCCGCGCCTAGAACCGTTGCGCTCAGGGTCGCGTTTGAACCGGCCATGGCGACCATTGCCACCGGCTGGACCGAGAAGAAAGGGGGATAGCTGTAGACGTTAACCCCCTGTGAGAAGGTGATGGGGAATGACACGCCGAAGCTGTTTCCGACAATGATGCCGACGCCTCCGAGGTCCGTGGTGTTCGCCTTGGCATACAACAATGTTCCTATCGCTGAATTGCCCGCGGGAATCGTCGTGAGGTTCAGCACG
>CAYNLL010000310.1:0-4489 GCA_964398015.1 uncultured Opitutaceae bacterium
GCGAGATCTTCAAGAAGTACGGCCCCATCTGGATGAGCATCCACGTGAACCACCCCAGGGAGTGCACGGCTGAGCTCAGGGCCGCGTGCGAGCGCCTTTCCTTTGCCGGCGTCCCGCTGGGAAACCAGAGCGTGCTCCTTCGGGGCGTCAACGACGACGCGGACGTGATGAAGGCGCTCGTCCACCGCCTTCTCCGCATGCGGGTGCGCCCCTATTACCTCTACCAGATGGACCTCATCACCGGCGGAAGCCACTTCAAGGCGGACGTCCGCAAGGGGATCGAGATCATCCGCGCGCTCAGGGGCAACACGACGGGCTATGCCGTTCCCCAATACACGATCGACGCCCCGGGGGGCGGCGGGAAGGTGCCGGTAAATCCCGACTACGTCGAAAGCATCACGGACGACGCCATCTATTTCCGCAATTACGAGGGCAAGCGGTACCACTACCCGCTGAAAAGCACTCCCGGTATGCCGGCGGGAGGCGTCGAGGCGCCGGCCGAGGCCCCGATCATCGTTTATTAGACGTTGATGGGAAGGAGGATGCGTTTACACGCAGAAACATTCACATTTCTGCGCGAATTTTGAATGTTTTGCCCGGCGCGACGTCTTACTCCGTGTAGTCAGCACTGTTCGCAAGAATGGTGCGTGTTTGTAGTTCTTACGGTTTGCTTGGTGTTAGGTCACACGGGCCGCTTCGAAAGGAGCGGCTCTTGTGTTTACAGGGCATGGGGGCCCGGTTCGGGAGCCCCGCCCCTCACTCGGTCTCGTTGAATTCGCAGAGCGAGTACACCTTCACCCCGATGCGCTCGAGGCGGCTCGATCCGTTGAGCTCGGGCAGGTTCACGATGGCGCCCACGTCGGTGACGGTGCAACCGATGTTCCTGAACAGCTGGACCGCGGCGCAGAGCGTGCCTCCGGTCGCGATAAGGTCGTCCAGGAGAAGCACGTTCGCGTGCCTCGGGGCCGCGTCCGTCTGGATCTCGAGGACGCTTTGCCCGTATTCCAGCTGGTAGGAGGTGTGAATCGTGTCCCCGGGCAGCTTTCCCTTCTTGCGGACCATGACCAGCGGCTTGCCGAGGACGTAGGCCAGCACCCCGGCGGGGATGAACCCCCGGGCGTCGAGCCCCGCGACGACGTCGATGGACTTTCCCCTGTAGTTGTCGATGAGGAGGTCCATGGCGGCGGAGAAGCCGGCGGGATCGCGCAGCAGCGAGCTCACGTCGCGGAAGCGCACGGGGGGCTGGGGCCAGTCGGGAATCGTGCGGATGAGCGCCTTGATGTTCATGGGCGGAGGGGAGTCGTCTGCGCGGCCGGGGAATCTGCCCGCGGGACGCGGCCAAGACGAGGATAGAATCCGGCGGCCCCGGGCGCGGCAGCTTCACCCTGAGGCGCCCCTTCGCGGCCCGGGCTCGGGTTGCCTCGCGGGACCGCTGCGGAGCGAACCGTAGCCTAGAAGGCGATCCAGGCCTCGGCGTAGAGGGTGTTGTTGCCCTGCGCGTTCGAGCCGGCCCCATCATAGTTCGTCCGCGCGCCGTTGAACCGGTTGTAGACCACGTACTGCAGGGAAAACTTGACGTTGCTTCGGGGCCAGAACTTGGGGCCGCCGTTCTTGTTGTTGGGGAGATAGTCCAGCTGGAGGATGACCCCATCGCTCGTGGGCGAGCCCGTCTGGCTTCCGCTGAAGAGCGCGCTGTCGTTTGACCCGTTGATCAGGAAATACTGGACGGCGCCCCCGAACGTCTTGTCGTACAGGTAGTCGACGGTGGCCTTGAAGCTGACCAGCGTGTCCGAGGGATTCGCGGTGTTGCCGAGGGGATAGCTCGCGTCCCAGCTGTCGCGCTCGTAGATCCAGCTGGCCATCGCAGTGATGTCGTGGGGGCCACTCGACAGCTGGTACTGCGAGTCCAGCCCGAAATCCGTGGTCCTGTCCTTGCCCGCGCTCTGGTCCATTCCCGGGTAGGAGCTTGCTGCCATTCCGAACGCTCCGAACTCCCAATGGCCGTCGCCGACCGCGCGGTCATAGGCGAGTCGCCAGTAGGGCGCCATGCCGACGACCTCGGTCTCGCCCGTGGGGTCGATGCCCAGGGAGCGAAGCGTCTGTGCGCTCAGGTTGCTGTAGGCCCCCACGTCGACATAGAACGTGTCGGCCACAAACGTGTAGGCACCGAACCCGACGACCTGCTGTGCGAGGGCCCCCTCGATCAGGGTGCCGGCGGCGGGTGTGGGCGCGAGGCCCGAGGCAGAAAAGGGAAATCCCCAGGCGGGTGTGGAATTCCACGGATCCTGCATGGTGGGGTTGTTGTTCGCATAGAGGCCGTAGATGACATCCTGGTCATGGACCGTGGTCGTGTTGGCGAAGCGCAGCTCCGTGTTGTCCCAGTGCCACGCCTTGGCGACACCGTCGTAGGTGGTCTGGCTGAAAATGCCGAATTTGTTCAGGAATTCCGCGGCGTCCTTGCCGAACACCGTCTCGGCGTAGGGTCCGAACAGCCGGCCCGCGTAGAACACGCTCAGCTGCGTGACCGCAAAGTTGTTGTTGTCTCCGAATCCTGGGGCTGCGCCCCCCACCTGGGGATCCTGCGTGCGGGTGTAGGAAGGCTGAAGCATGATGGCCAGCGGCGGGATCGAGGTCGTGGACGGGTCTGAGCTCTGGGTGTAGCCGGACAGTTTGAACTGCCGCCCGAATTGGTTCAAAATTGGGAATTCCGTGTGGCACTGGATGCACTGCATGTCCATCTGGCGCGCAAAGCTTGGGACGGCCCGGGCCGTTGGCGCCGTTCCCGCCACGGCAAGCAGCAATCCGGCAGCGCAGGTGAAGCTCAGGCGGGTGCCGGACCGAGTCCGCGCGAACGCAGGGTGAAAGGAGAGGGAGGCGTCTTTTGGGGCGGTTTTCATTGGGTCCTGCCGGTTGAGGTGACGGGAGCGGTCGTGAGTTCAGAAGCCGAGATTCTCTCCCTTGGGTTTCAGGGTGAAGAGGTATTCGATCAGGTCGTCGACCTCGGCGTCCCTGATGGTGTTGCCCCATGCGGGCATGTAGAGGGGGGGAGGGGGCAGCTTGGGGTCCAGCGCCACGATGTCGTGCTGTCCGTTGACGATGAGCCTCTTTAGCTCGGGCCTCGTGTAGCCGTCCGCGACGTAGGTGAGGGCGGGCACCTGCTGCGCGGTCTTGGCGTTTGCGTTGGGCACGCCGCCCTTGCCCTCGGGTCCGTGGCAGCCCGAGCAGCCGTATTTTCGGAAGACTTCTCTGCCGCGCTCAACCGGACCCATGAGCGACGGTATGCTGAGCGCCATCTGCTGGTCACGCTGGTGCAGGAGGAAATCGGTGAGCGCCCGCGCCTCCGCTTCTGTGAACCCGAAGCGCGGCATGACCGTGCCCGGGCTGACCGTCTGCGGGTCGCGAAAATGCTGTATGATCCATTCCGGCTTCCGGCGCAGGCCGACGTCGTCCAGCGAGGGCCCGACCTTCCCTCCTTGGCCCCCGAGCGAATGGCAGCCGATGCACCCCTTGATCTGAAACAAATGGCGTCCCTCAGCGGCGCTCGGGATGACCTTCATCGAGGCGTAGAATCCGGGAAGGTCGGCGCCGGTCTGGCTCAGCATGAACAGAACGATGGCCTCGACGTCGGATTCCGAGAATTTCTGGGGGGGCATCCCCGAGCCCGGGGTGACCGCGGCGGGCTCCAGGAAATGGGCCCTCAGCCAATCCGGGGAGCGGCGGGCTCCCACCTTGTCGAGCTCCGGCCCGATCACCCCGCCGACGCCGCCCAGCTTGTGGCAACCGCGGCAGCCGACCGTCTCGAAGAGCTCTTCTCCGTGCGCCAGGCGCGGAGCCGCCGGATTGTCCGAAGCCTCGTGGCACTGGCCGCAGGAGGCCTCGATATACTTGAGCGGCAGCATGGGCTGGTCCCAATGAGCCACGTTGCCGTGCGCATCATCGGTGGTTGTTGCGCGGCCCTGGCCGCGGTGGCAGATCGTGCAGCCAAACTTATCGAAGGGATGCTCGTCGTGCTGGGGATGGTAGGCGAGAGGCTGCGGATAGCCCCCATAGCTCGGGTCCTCGACCGCGAGGTGGCACGTGGTGCAGCGATCGACCCGGTTGAGCTCGGGAAGCAGGATCTGGCGGATCTGAAGCGGCGTCCGGCGGGCCTGTAGCTTCTGCTCCGGGCTCGACGCCCGGCGTATTTCCTCCGCGATGAACCTGCGCTGGTAGTCCTTCCACGGGCGGTACTCGTCGCGGTAATACCCCACGACCACCAGCACGCCGACCAAGATGCACATCGCGCTGAACCAGCCGTAGAATTTCTTGAGGGATCCTCCGTTCATCTCAATGGCCCTCCGCTGCGGGCGGCGCGGTGCGCCACGGGACCACCCATCCCCAGTTCGGTCCGCGGAACGATGTTCCGACGACCGTCAGCGCGACGGCCACCGCAAGGCACACGCTGAACACGGTGGTCGCCACCCTGCGCTCGCGCGCGAACCAGACGCCC
>CAYNLL010000311.1:0-4488 GCA_964398015.1 uncultured Opitutaceae bacterium
CCGCATAGGCCATGATGCCGTACGTCAGGGCGACCGTGATCGTGCAGCCGATGGCGAGGCCGTCGAGGCCGTCGGTCAGGTTGATCGCATTGGAGAACCCTACGATCCAGAGGTAGACCAGCACGGCGAGCGCTGCGATGGGCATGCTGGCCACGATGGGGTGCTTGACGAAGGGCACCCAGAGCTCGCGGATCTTCGCCGAGCTCGCCGGGTGCAGGAGCAGCGCGGCAAGCGCAAGGGCGGTGATGACCGTCTGCCAGAAGATCTTCGCCCCAGAGGAGATCCCTTTCCGGTTCTTGCGCACCACCTTCAGGTAGTCGTCCCTGAACCCGACCGCCGTCAGCGCCGTGTAGACGAAAAGCGCCACGGCCACCCAGATGTTGGGTCCCGCCCAGAGCACGGAGCTCCCCAGCACGGAGGCGAAGATGAGCAGGCCCCCCATTGTCGGCGTGTTCTTCTTGTCGAAGCGGCTGGCGAGGTCTCCCGTCCGGTCGTCGTCATAGTGCTGGCCGAACTTCAGGCGGCGCAGGTGCGCAATGAGCCACGGGCCGATGATGAACCCGATCATCGCGGCGGTCCCCGCCGCGAGCAGCGTGCGCAGCGTGAGGTAGCGCAGGATCCGCAGGGGCCCGAAATACTGGTCGTACCCCGAGAGGAGGCTAAGCATGGTGGGCCTCCGCGGGTTCAAGGTCGGCAAACGCCTTCTCGAGCTCGTGCCGCCGGCTGCCCTTCACGAACACCGAGCCCTGGAATCCTGCGAGGCGCTCGGAGATGACTTGGACGGACCCGGCGACCTCGATCTGGCCCTCGTCGCAGCCGCCGCCGAGGGCGCCCTCGCGCACGGCCCCGGCCAAGGCGCCCATGACCAGCGCGCGGTCGCCCGGCCGCAGCGGAAGCGTGCGGCCCAGCTCGACGTGGTAGCGCAGGGCGGAGGCCCCGAGCTCCTCCATGCAGCCGATCACGAAGAACCGCGGCTCCTCGGGCGGCGCCACCGCGGTGAAAACTCCGAGCGCGTCGGCCATCGACGCAGGGTTGGCGTTGTAGCAGTCAAGGAAGAGGTGCATCCCCCCGGAGTTCTTCCACTCGCCCCTCAGCGGGGACGGGCGCCACGCGCGCAGCCTAGGAGCGATCTGCTCCCCCGGAACCCCGAGTCGAAGCGCGGCGCAGATCCCGAGCGCCGCGTTCTGCGCCATCCCGTCGGTCACCCTCGGCAGCACCGCATCGACCCTCGGAAGGCCCCCGAAGGCCACCGAGATCTCGGTGGCTCCCCCAGAATGGGACACGGCAAATAGGCTGCGGCCGGTCGGGACCCCGCGCCCGTCCATCCCGTCGGCGGGATCGAGCACAAGGCAATCGTCGCGCCGCAGGCGCGCGAAGGCGGGATATCCCTCGCACGAGCGCGGAAAAATGCACAGGCCGCCCGGGCGAAGCGTCCCCGCCAATGCGGCTTTCTCGCGGGCCACCCCGTCGAGCCCCCCCAGGTCGGCCAGGTGCGCTGGGCCGACCAGCGTGACAATGACGACGTCGGGCTCGATCATCGCGGCGAGCACGGCCATCTCCCCGGGCGCGCTGATCCCGGCCTCCACCACCGCGAACCGGTGCAGTTTCGGGTCGAGGCGGGTGAGCGTCAGGGCGACCCCGATCTGGTTGTTGAGATTCCCCTCCGTCGCGAGCACCCCCGCCCCCTCCCCACCCAGCAGGAGCGCCACCATCTCCTTGGTCGAGGTCTTGCCCGCGCTTCCCGTCACCGCGACCACGTCGCCGCCGAACGAGCGCCGGTGCTCGCGCGCCACCGCCTGGAGGGCAACGAGAGGATCTCGCACGACAAGCTGGGGCAGGGCGACGCCAGGCACCCGGTGGGCGACGATCGCGGCGGACGCGCCGGACGCGAGGGCCGCACCCAGGAAATCGTGCCCGTCGCGCCGGTCCGTTTTGAGGGCGACAAAGGCGTGCCCCCGCGCGAGGTGCCGCGAGTCGGCCGAGAAGCCGGTCGGCGAATCCGAGGGCTGGACCGACCACGATCCGCCTGTCCATGCTGCGAGGGCGCCTGGGTCGAAGGCGGGCATCAGGTTCGCAGCGCCTTGACGCCGATGAGCTCGCGAACGACCAGCCGGTCGTCGAAGGGGATCACGGTGTCCGCAAACTCCTGGTAGCCCTCGTGCCCCTTGCCGGCGATGAGGAGGCTGTCCCCTTCCTTCGCGCTGTCGAGAGCCAGGCTGATGGCGCGGCGACGGTCGCTGATCCAGGAGATCTTCGACGGGTCGCGCACCCCCTCCCTCATGTCGTCGAAGATTTTTTCAACCTGCTCGCTGCGGGGGTTGTCGGCCGTGGCGAACGCCTGGTCGGCGAACTCCTGCACGGCCTGGACCATCCGCGGCCGCTTGGTGCGGTCGCGGTTGCCGCCGCAGCCGAAGACGACGAGCAGCCGGCCCGGCGTGATCGCGCGGAGCATTCCCAGCGCGTTGCGCAGGGCGTCGTCCGTGTGGGCATAGTCGACGAGGACGTTGAAGGGCTGCCCCTCCTCAATCCGCTCCATGCGACCCGCCACGCCCTTGAACCCCCCCAGCCTCTGGACGAAGGACGAGGGATCGCGCCCGAGGCCCCACGCCGTCGCCGCGGCCGCGAGCACGTTGGAGACGTTGTAGCGGCCGATAAGGGGAGACTCGACGGCGGCGCCCCCGCCGGGCCACACCAGCTTGAACGCGGTGTCCCGGAAGTTCAGGACGACCTGCTCGGCCCTGACCTGCGCGCGCGGATTCTCGCCGAAGGTGATCATCCGGGCGGAAGGCACCTCGCGCACGATCCTCTCTGCGAGGCGCTCGCCATAGGGGTCGTCGAGGTTCACGACCGCCACCCGGGGCACGGGACCCACGCTGCCCGTAAACAAACGGGTCTTCACCTCGAAATAGGCGTCCAGCGACTTGTGGAAATCGAGATGGTCCCTCGTCAGGTTGGTGAACACGGCGGCGCCGAATTCAAGCCCAAGCACGCGATCCTGCGCGATTCCGTGCGAACTGACCTCCATCACCGCGTTGCGGCAGCCCGCGTCGCGCATCTGCGCCAGCATGCCGAAGATGTCGAGGGACTCTGGCGTCGTCCGGAACGACGGGACGGTCCGGGCACCCAGGTCGTAGCTGATCGTCCCCAGGAGCCCCACCCTCTCGTTTCCATTCAGGAAATGGCGGATGAGGTGCGAGACCGTCGTCTTGCCGTTGGTCCCCGTCACGCCGACGACGCAGAGGCCGCGGTCGGGGAACTTGTAGAAGCGCTGGGACACGCGGGCAAGGGTCGCGCGCGCGTCGGCCACTTGGATGAAGGTGACCTTGGCCGGAGGATGCGCGGGAATCCTCTGCGCAACGATGGCGGAGGCGCCCCTGCTCACGGCCTCGTCCATGAAGGTGGCCCCGTCCGCGCGCAGCCCGGGCAGGGCGAAAAAGAGGTTCCCCGGGACGACCCGCCGGCTGTCCATCACGAGGCCCGAAATGGGGCGCTCGAGGCTTCCCTTGAGGGCGAGGATTTCGCCCTCGCTGAAGTAGTCTGAGAGGATGGGTGCCATTTTGAACGCTCGGTTGAATTCAAGATAGTCGCGGGTGCTTCTACGCAAGGGCCTGCTGCGGAAAGCGTGCACCAGCGCATGGTCTTGGACGAGGTATCCGATCACCGGCCGGCCTCCCCCAGCGCGTACGCCGGCCTCACGTCGTTGTCGATGGCCGGCCGGATGTCCCTGTAGGGTATCAGCTTCTGGCCGAGGTCCTTGAATACCGGCGCCGCCACCTTGGCGCCGAAGGCCACGCCGCCCGGGCATCGGGCATCCGCATCGTCGATGATGACTGCGATCGCGATCTGGGGATGGCTCGCCGGGAAGAAGCCGATGAACGACGCGACGTGGTGCTTCTCAGAGTAGCGCATGACCGTGGCTCCCGAGGCCAGGGCGACCGGGAGGAGCTTCTGCGCCGTGCCGGTCTTGCCCGCACATTCAAAGCCAGGAATCGCCGCCTCGGGAGCCGTGCCCTCTGGGGACACTACGCCCGTGAGCATCCTTGCGACCGTGCGCGCCGTCTCCTCGGAAATCACCCGGCGCACGGTGATCCGGTCGAACTTGTAGACCGGCACGCCATGCGAGTCCCTCACTTCGCGGATGATCTGGGGCTTCAGAAGCAGGCCCCCGCTCGCGATGACTCCCATCGCCTGCTGCATCTGAAGCGCCGTCGCCGTCACGGACTGCCCCATGGGCATCCGCGTGATGGTCATGCTGTCCCACTTCTCCGGCGGCTTCAGGTTGCCCGGCGTCTCGCCCCCGATCGGAAAGCCCGTGTGCTGCCCGAACCCGAAGGCGCGCGCGTAATCGTAGAATCGGCGGTCGCCCAGCCTCATCGCAAGCTGCGCCGCACCCTTGTTCGATGAGTGCGAGATGATCTCCGAAACGGAAAGCGGATGGTCGAAATGATCGCTACTGTCCTCGCGCGGGAGGCCGCGGGTCATGCCGTT
>CAYNLL010000312.1:0-4484 GCA_964398015.1 uncultured Opitutaceae bacterium
CGCCCAGGAGGGCGCTCCCCCACGGGGTTGAAACAAAATCCCTTGCCGCTGGGGGCCATGAGGCCCTTTTTCAAGGGGCCCCATGACGATCCTAGACGAGCTGAAGTGGCGAGGCCTCATCGCCGACTGCACCGATTCCGAGGCGCTGTCCCGCCGGCTGGCGCAGGGACCCGCGACGCTGTACTGCGGCTTCGACCCCTCGGGGGACTCCCTGCATGTGGGCAGCCTCGTGGGCCAGCTCGTGCTGCGCCGCTTCCAGCTGCGCGGCCACCGCCCGATCGCGCTCGCCGGCGGCGCGACCGGGATGATCGGGGACCCCTCCGGGAAATCCGCGGAGCGCAACCTCCTCTCGCGAGAGCAGCTCGAGAGCAACGTCGCCAGCATCAAGGCGCAACTCTCGAGGATCCTGGATTTCGAGGCGAAGGACAACCCGGCGCGCCTGGTCGACAACGCCTCGTGGACGGTGGGGGTGGGCTACCTCGACTTCCTCAGGAACGTGGGCAAGTATTTCTCGGTCAACATGATGGTCGCCAAGGAGAGCGTCCGCTCCCGGATGGAGGGAGAGGGCGGGATCAGCTACACCGAGTTCAGCTACATGCTGCTGCAGGCGCACGATTTCCTGCACCTTCGCGAGGCCATGGACTGCGAGCTCCAGGTCGGCGGCTCGGACCAGTGGGGGAATATCACGGCGGGCACGGACCTTATCCGCCGCAAGCTGGGCGTGCCGTCATGGGGACTGACCTTCCCGTTGATCACGAAGGCGGACGGCTCGAAGTTCGGAAAGACCGAGGAAGGGGCGGTGTGGCTCGACCCGAGGAAGACGAGCCCCTACCGCTTCTACCAGTACTTCGTGAACACGGAGGACAGCATGGTGGCCTCCTACCTGAGGAAGTTCACCCTGCTGCCCGCCGACGAAATCGAGGCGCTGGAGGCGAAGCACCTCGCCAACCCGGCGGCCCGCGAGGCGCACCGCGCGCTTGCGCGCGAGGTGACGGCGATCGTCCACGGCAAGGCGGCCTGCGACGACGCGGTCAGGGCGAGCGAGATCATGTTCGGCGGGGGCCTGGGGGGCATCACCGAGGCCCTCTTCAACGATGTCGCGGGGGAGATCCCGACGCGCCCGCTGGAGCGGCCGCGGATCGAGGGCGCCGGCCTTCCCATGGCCGAGGTCCTGGTCCTGAGCGGGCTGTGCCCCTCGAAGGGCCAAGCGCGCAAGGATGTCGAGGGCGGGGGAATCTACCTGAACAACGAGCGCGTCGCGGAGGCGGCGCGCTCGGTGACGACCTCCGACCTGCTGTTCGGCAAGTTCATCCTCTTGCGCAAGGGCAAGAGGAGCTACGTGCTCCTTCGCGCGCAGTAGACGGGCTCAGGCGAACATCGCCTCGCTCAGCGCATCCTCCTGGTCGAGCAGGGAGACCGGGGAGCACATGGACGCGCGGCCGGTCCCGAAATCGGCGTCATAGGTGGCGTGGGACGTCGCGAGGTCCGCCTTCCACGAGAAGAGCCTGCCGTCGGGGTAGAGAAAGCTCAGGGCGAATGCCCTCGGGCCGAGCGCCCCGGACGGGGCGATCTCGAGGGTCTCGCCGGAGGCGCCGCAGGCCTCTATCCTGCCCTTCACCCAGGAGAAGAGCACGCGCGCCTCGGAGGCCACCTCCGCGCCGTGCGCGAGCACGACCGAGCCCAGGCCCCGCCCGAGGACCACCGCCGGGTACTTGCTCAGGAACTGGCCTAGCGCCTGGCGCACGCGCAGCAGCCGGGCGAAGGCCAGGTCGCGGACGTTCTCGGGGCGCGGCCAGGGGTAGCGGGCGGTGTCCGCCGGGGCCGTCGCGCTGTCAAAGAGCACGCGGCGGGCGCTCGCGAGGAGGTAGCTGTAGTCGGCCAGCTTCGCCGATGCGCTGAACCGGTGCACCCAGTAGTAGAGCGGAAGGTCCGTCGACAGGCAGATCGACACCTGGTCCTCCAGGAACGTCCGGGCCGTGCGCGGATAGCTGAGCATCACGAACTCGCAGCAGCGGGTGTCGTCCTTTGATTTACCGATCGTGCACTCGCCGTAGACCTTGGCCCGCATCTCCGTGACCCCGCTTTCGCCCCCGAGGGGGCAGAGGACCACCACGCGGCACGGGTAGCGCCGGGAGAAGCGCACCGCGATCTCGAACTGGCGAACGGCGTCCGCCGCGTCCGTGTTGCGACCGAGGTGGAGGACGAAGTTGACCTGGGTCGCCTTCGCCTGCTCGCCCTCCGGCGAGGGCCGCCCCTCGGAGGCGGCGCCCTCCCACATCGACGACAGCCCGGAGGAGATCGCCCCCACGGGGACCTCGATGCCGGGAAGCGCCTCGAAGATTCCGGGCATGGCCGGGGTCAGGGCTGCCTCCAGGCGTGGCCGCGCGCCGCGACCAGCCTGTCCGCCGCCGGCGGCCCCCAGGAGCCCGCGGGGTAAGCCTCCATCCCCTCGCGCTTCTGCGCCTTCCAGAACTCCAGAACGGGCGTGTAGAGGCCCCACGAGGTCTCGGCCTCGTCGCCGCGGATGAAGAGCGTCCCGTCCCCGATCATGGCGTCGAGCACCAGGCGCTCGTAGGCCTCGGGCGTGTTCGAGCCGAACGTGGTCGCATAGCGAAAGCTCATCTTCACCGGCTGGGTCCTTGTGTCCAGACCCGGCACCTTCGCGTTGAGGACCATGCTCAGCCCCTCGTCGGGCTGGATCTGGAACGAGAGCGTGTTGGGCGCCAGGTCGAACCCCTCCTTCTGCGGGAAGATGGTGCCCGGTGGCCGCTTGAACTGCACGGCGATCTCGGAGACCCGCCGGGGCATGCGCTTGCCGGAGCGCAGGTAGAACGGCACGCCCAGCCACCTCCAGTTGTTGATCGAAAGGCGGATCGCCGCGAAGGTCTCCGTCGACGAGTCGGGCGCGATCCCCTGCTCCTGCAGGTAGCCGGGGACGCTTTTCCCCCCGGTCATCCCCGCGGTGTACTGGGCCCGCGTGACGTCGCCGTCCGACCCTAGGCCGATCGGCTCGATCGCCTTCAGGACCTTCACCTTCTCGTCCCGCAGGGCCTCGGCGTCGAAGGAGCCCGGCGGCTCCATGGCCGTCAGCGCGAGGAGCTGCGTGGTGTGGTTCTGGATCATGTCGCGAAGGCACCCGCTCTGCTCGTAGTAGCCCGCCCGCGTGCCGACACCCTGGTCCTCGGCGACCGTGATCTGCACGCTGTCGATGTAGTTGCGGTTCCACAGCGGCTCGAAGATCGCGTTTGCGAAGCGCTGGACCAGGAGGTCCTGGACCGTCTCCTTTCCCAGGTAATGGTCTATCCGATACACCTGCGCCTCCTCGAAGACCGACTGCAGCGTGCGGTTGAGCAGGCGCGCCGTCCCCAGGTCGGTCCCGAACGGCTTCTCGATGATCACCTTCGAGTGGTGGGTCCTGCCGAGGTAACGGCCGCCGAGGCCGCTCGTGCCCAGGTTGTTGATGATCGGTTCGAAGACAGACGGCGGCGTGGAGATGTAGAAGAGGGACTGCACCTCGCTGCCCGCCCGGTCCTCGATTTCCTTGATGTGCGCGGCGAGCCGGTCGAACCCCTCCTTCTCGTCGTACCCCCCCGACACGTAGGTCGTGTTGGAGGCGACGCGGCCCCAGACCTCCTCGTCGAGCGCGCGGCGGGAGAAGTCCTTGATCGCCTTGGACGCGATCGCCCGGAACTCGTCGTCCGGGATCGGCTTCCTCCCGTAGCCCACCAGGTGGAAATCCGCAGGGAGCAGGTTGTCGTAGCTGAGGTTGTAGATGGCCGGGATCAGCTTCCTCGCCGTGAGGTCGCCCGACGCGCCGAAGATGACGACGACCGTTGGGGGGGCGCCGCGGTGCTTGCTTAGCCCCTGAAGGAAGGGATGCCTTTCTGAGTCGGCCATGGGATCCGGATGATTTTTCGGCAAGGCCGGGCCTAAGCAAGGGAAATGGGGCGGGCACGACAAACCGGAGCGTTTCTCGTTGCGGGTTTGCCGCGCCAATGACAATCCCGTCAAGTACAACCGTATGGCAGCCCCCTCCATTGCGAGCACCCTCAGGCGCTCCCTGCTGATCAAGATCATCTCGAAGCCCCAGCCGAGCAAGGAGGATGTCGCCTCCGTGATCGAGCTCACCGCGTCGAAGGTCGTGGAGGCCCTGCAGGCCCAGTCGATGACCCTGTACATGGTCGAGGGCAACGACATCTCGTTCAAGCAGATCTACTACTCGCCCTCCCTCTGGAGCGACGACGCGGCGAAGGAGAAGAAGTTCAAGGACATGGAGGCGAAGCTCCTGCAGCTGAAGATCCCGATCGGCACCGGCATCGTCGGCAAGGTGATCCAGACCGGCGAGCCCGTCTTCTTCCAGAACACGGAGAGCCAGGCGCCGATGATGTCGTCGATGGCGAAGACCACCGGCTTCGAGGTGAAGTCGATGCTCACCGTGCCCCTGAAGACGACGATCACGCTCGGGGCGATCCAGACGCTCAACA
>CAYNLL010000313.1:0-4477 GCA_964398015.1 uncultured Opitutaceae bacterium
TTCCATCCGAAGGTCGTCGAGGCCGGGCGGGCGGCCCTCCTCAAATGGGGGACGAGCACCACCGGGGCCAGGCCGTCCAACGGCTCGAGAACCTATCACCTTGAGCTGGAGCAGCGGATAGCCGCGTTCCTGGGGCGCGAGGCCTGCCACATCCACGCCGCCGGCTACCTCTCGTGCCTCGCCAGCGTCGCCGCGTTTGCCCAGAAGGGCGATGTCATACTTGCCGACAAGAACGTCCACTCATGCCTGTGGGACGGGATCCGGCTTTCGAACGCGACCGTGGAGCGTTTCTCCCACAACAATCCGGACGACCTTCGGGAAGTCATCGGGGCGGCCAACCCGCAGGCCCCCAAGATGCTGGTCATCGAGGGCGTCTATTCCATGGAGGGGCACATCGCCCGCCTCCCGGAGCTGACCGAGATAGCCGAGGAGCACGGATGCTTCACCGTCCTCGACGACGCGCACGGGTTCGGCGTTTTAGGGCGCCAGGGCCGCGGAACGGTCGACCATTTCGGACTCAACGACAGCGTCGAGGTGATCTGCGGGAGCCTGTCGAAGTCGCTCGCGAGCACCGGGGGTTTCGTGGCCGCCTCGAAGGATGTGATCGAGTTCATGCGCACCCATTCCAAGCAGACGATCTTCAGCGCCGCGATCAGCCCGAGCCAGGCGGCCTGCGCCCAGGCCTCGCTGGAGATCATGCAGACGGAGCCGCAGCACCTCGAGAAGCTCTGGTCCAACACGAAGAAGTACCGCGCGATCCTCAAGGGCCTGGGGTTTGACACGTGGGAGAGCGAGACGCCCGCCGTGCCGATCGTCCTCGGTTCGAAAGAGCGCGTCTATCCCTTCTGGAAGGCGCTTCTCGAGAAGGGCGTCTTCACCGTGATGGCCACCTCGCCCGCCGTGCCCGCGGGCAAGGACCTGATCCGCACCGCCGTCTCGGCCATGCACACGGACGAGCAGCTGGAGCAGATCGCCGCGGCGATGGCGTTTGCGGCGAAAAAGCTCTAGGCGCCGCTAGGCGAGGGCCTCGCGCAGGGTCCTGGCGGCCCCGGCCCATGTCGGAAGAGGCCGCACCCGCGCCTCGGAGGCGAGGCGCGCGCGCAGGGCGTCGTCGGTGAGGATCCTCCGGAGAGCTTCCTCCCAGGCGGCGGGCGAGTTCCCCGCGACGATCACGCAGCCCCCGGCGGCCGCGCTCTCCACCAGGCTCGGAAGGTCGCTGCAGACGCAGGGCACGCCCAGCCAGAGCGATTCGAGCAGCGGAAGGCCCAGGCCCTCCGCGATGGACGGGAACGCGCTCGCCCTCGCCGACGACAGGAGTTCGGCTAGCTGCAGGTCGTCCATGCGGGCGTGGCGCTCGAGGCCGGGCCAGCGCTTGCGCAGCGCCGCCACCCTCCTCGTTATCGGCTTCCCGAAGTGCGGGTTCACCCTCCCCACCAGGTGGAGCTCAAAGTCGAGCCCCTCGCCACGGAGGGCCTCGTAGGCGTCGAGGAGGACCTCCTGGTTCTTGCGCGGCTCAAGGATCCCGACGCAGACGATCCTCGGCCGCCGGGCCGCGCCCGGGGCTGCGGGTGCGCCGACCCTGGGCATCCCCGCCCCGTCGGCCCCAAGGGCGAGCACGTCGACCGGCGGCGGGTTCTCCAGCCTGAGCCACCTCCAGAAACCCAGGAGCTCCTCGCGGCTCGCTCCCGAGACCGCCCAGACGCGGTCAAAGCGCGCGAGCAGCTTCATGTACAGCGGGTGCCTGCGGACGCTCGCGGGCCAGGTGATGTCCGGGTGCTTCATCGGGATCGCGTCGTGGTAGATCGCCGCGATGCGGCAGGGGCGCCTCTCGATGAACGAGGTGAACCCGGGCCGCTCGGCCTCAGAGAAGAGCTCGGGCGTCAGGAACCAGTCCGACGGGCCCGCGTCGGCGGGCAGCGCGGGCCATCGCACCGCGCGAGCGCCCTCCCCCAGTTCGGCCGCCAGCCGGCGGCTGACCCGCGCCAGGCCCGAGCCGTGGCCCCACGAGGCCGCGTTCGTCGTGTCCAGGAGGATCATGGCGCCACGGCGGCCTCGAGCCGCTTCAGCAGGCGATCGGTGTTGGCGCGCACGTCGAAGTTGGCCTCGACCCACCCGCGCGCCGGCCGCCGCAGCGACTCGCAGTAGGCGTCGTCAGAGGAGAGCCGCCGGAGGGCCGCCACCCAGGCCTCGGGACGGTCGACCGGAAGGACGATCCCCGTCTGGCCGTCGGTCACGGCCTCCGTCGTGCCCGCGGTCGGCGACGTGATCACGGGAACGCCCGCGGCCATCGCCTCGGCGATCACATTGGGAAGGCCGTCGCGGTCGCCGCTCGGCGCCACAACCCCCGTGTGGAGGAGGACGTCGGCCCAGCTCAGGTGCTCCCACACCTCGTGCGGGGGCACCTGCCCCGTGAACGTGACCAGGTCGGCCACGCCCAGCAGTCCCGCGAGGCTCTCCAGCTTCTGGCGCAGCGGCCCGTCGCCCACGATCCTGGCGGTGAACTCGACCCCGGAGGCCTTGAGCGCGGCATAGATCCGGAGCTGGCGGTCGAGGCCCTTCTTTTCGACCAGCCGCGCCAGCGAAAGGAGGTGGAGCGGCACGCGCGAGGCGCGCAGCGGCCGCATGGCGGGGAGCCGGTCCAGCCCGCTGCGGATGCACACGACACGGTCCGGGTTGAGGCCCCGTCCGACCAGGGCGTCGCGGGCGAGCTCCGTCGAGGTGTGCACGAGGAGCGCCGCCTCGAGCTTCTCGGTGAGCCACCAGTCGCCCCCGTGCTCGAAGACGTCGTAGGCGTGGGCTCCCGCGGTGAAGCGGTGGCCGTCCATCCGCCAGAGGAGCCAAGCCGCCGTCGCCGGGGCCCCGCTCCACGCGGCGTGGATCAGGCCCGGGGGGCTGCGGCGGAACGCTCGGGCGTAGACGCAGGCAAATCCGGCGCCGAGCATGTTCTCCCAAAAGTTGACCCACGAGGGGGCCCGCCGCGTGAGGAGTCCGCGCAGCAGCTGGCGCAGGACCTCGGGCCGGCGCCACGACTCGTAGGGGATGAGCCAGAACAGCTCGAGGAGCCTCCACTTGTTGAACCGCTCGACCTCAATCCCCCGGAAGGCGCCGCCCCCGCCCCACATCGAGTGGATCCGCAGGGTCACGCCCCTCTGCCTGAGCGCCGCGATCTCCCTCTGGAGGAACATCTCGGTGGCCTTTGGAAAGGTCGTGAAAAGGTAGGTGATGGCGAGTCCGTCCGGATTCAAATGCCTCAGACAATAGACAGGAGCGGGGCCGCGCGGAAAGAACCTTCATCGGGACTGGCCCGTCCCGCGGGGCGGGGCGCCCCGCTCACAGGAACCCGCCGTAGGGGGCGTGGGAGTGCGGGTTGTACGGGACCCGCGTCGGCTTCTCCTCGGACACCGAGCCCGCGAGCTCGACCAGCTCGTCAATCAGGATCGTCGGGTCCTCCTCGTAGCGCAGGCGCAGGAAGTTCTCGCGCATGCGCGCGTAGGCCTCGGGATCCGCCATCCACGAGCCGATGATCCGGTCGAAGTCCTCGCCGCCGTCGATCTTGTCCGAGGCCGCGCCGTTGCGCAGGTACTTCCAGGTGAGCTCCTCCTGGGGCATGATGCCGCCGAGGGCGTTGAAGATGATCGGGCACCTGAAGTGGAGGGCCTTCGCGCAGGTGGTCGTCCCCCCCCGGGTGACGATCACGTCGCTCACCTGCATCAGCAGGTGCACGATCTCCGAGTAGCCCTCGATGTAGCAGTTGAACTCGGGATGGTTCGCCCTCCAGTGCACCAGGTCGTTATAGGCCTGCTTGTTGCGTCCGCAGATCACGATCGCCTGGCAGCGGTCCGCCCGCTTGACGAGCGCCGGAAGGAGGTCGAAGTGGTTGTTCGCCCCGTTGCCGCCGGTGGCGAGGAACACCGTGAAGAGGTCGGGCCGCAGGCCCAGCCTCTCCTCGCGGAAGGCGCCCCTCTCTGCGGGCGAGACCACCTCGAAGTGGGCGCGCGGCGCCATGAGGTAGCCCCGGACGCGGGCCTTCTCTGGCGGGATCCCCTTCTTGATGGCGTAGTCCTGCGCCGTCGCCGTCCTTGAGAAGTACATGTCGGCCGTCGGCTCGATCCAGTTGCGCGAGTAGCCCCATCCCCCGGAGAATTCCCCGCAGTAGGTGGCGCAGGTCACGTTGTCGGGCCCGAGCACCTTGCGGGCGAGCTGGAAGTACCCCCGGTTGAGGCAGTCGTGCACGCTGAGGACGAGGTGCGGCTTGTACTCCTTGAGCACGTCCACGTAGTAGCCCCGCCCCAGAGAGACCGTCTTCTTGTTGAGGATGCTCTGGAGCTCGACGAACGCGTAGAACGCCTTGTGCACCCAGGGCGCGGACGCCTGGATCTTGTTGTAGAAGTTCACGCCCGCCCTGTTGAAGATGGAGGACTTCTCGAGCATCTGCTCGATCCGGACGTCGACGTCGTGGCGGTAGAGCTGGAAGCAC
>CAYNLL010000314.1:0-4461 GCA_964398015.1 uncultured Opitutaceae bacterium
CATATGCACCCCGTTCCCGTGCTGCACGGCCGTCCCGGCGAAGTCGGCGTCTCGCACGAGCTCCGGACCGGCCAGTGGTATGAAACCAAAGTGGTCTTCCGCGGCGACCGTTTCAAAGTTCTGTTTGATAACCGCGAGCTTTTCGACGCCATCGATGATTCACTGCTCACGCCCGGCAAGACAGGCCTCTGGACCCGTGGCGGGACCGTGGCCTCCTTCGACGACTACCGGATCGAGGGAAACAAGTACCGTCCCCTTGTGGGTGCCAAGGACTGCGACGACCTGGAGATCTCCGGCGTAGGCACGTTTGACGGCCAGGGAGACCCCTGGTGGGTGATCGAACGCAGGGTCAAGTCGGAGGCGCGGGCCAAGGGGCTGCCCGACGCCGAGATCGGACGCCCGAGGATGGTCGTCTTCGAACACTGCCGGCGAGTGCGCCTCGAGGGTGTGACGCTCGCAAACTCACCCATGTACCATTTTGTCCCTTTTCGTTGCGAGGATGTCACGGTGGACGGGATTACGATCCTCGCCCCCTCCAATTCCCCCAACACCGACGGGATCGACCCCTCAGTCTCGCGAAGGGTGCTCATCGCCCACTGCAGGATCGACACCGGAGACGACTGCATCGCCGTAAAGGCCGGCAGCCAAGGATCGGGGCCCGCGGAGGAAATCCTCGTGACCGACTGCACGTTCCTTCACGGGCACGGTTGCTCGATCGGGAGCGACACGGACGCTGGCGTGCGGAACATGACGGTTCAGCGGTGCACGTTTGACGGGACCGACATCGGCGTTCGCCTCAAGTCCCGGCGCGGCCGCGGCGGCCTGGTCGAGAACATCACCTACACGGACCTTGTCATGAGGAACGTCGGACAGGCGATCGTGATCTCGAGCTACTACTACGGCCTGCCAAAGCCCGGACACCACGACGACCCCAAGCCGGTGGCCGCAGACACCCCGATCTGGCGCCACATCACGGTCAGGAACATCGCGGCCACCGAAGGCACGAAGGACGCAGGGCTCATCATCGGCCTGCCCGAGATGCCCGCGCGCGATCTTGTGCTGCAGAACATCGCCATCCAGGCGCCCGCCGGGCTGCGCGTCGCCTATACCGATGGGATCACCCTGACAAAGGTGATTGTCTCCGCGGACTCCGGACCCGCCATCGACATCGAGGATACGGTCGCGGACGTGGTGCGCTAGCACCAGCCGAAGCCGGCGCCAGAGTATGAAGACCACCGCCGCGTGCTGCGCGATCGCCGCCTTAGCCGCGGGGCTGGCAGGGGCCCCTACCCCGGCCTGGTGCGCGGCCGCGGGGCACCCGGCCGACGTAGCGGCCGACGGGAGCGGGCAGTTCAAGTCCATCCAAGAGGCGATCAACGCCGCTCCGCAGTCGAGCGGACCCTCCTCGCCGTGGACGATCCGGGTCGGGCCGGGCACCTACCGCGAGCGCCTCTACGTCCAGCGCGAAAAACGGTTCGTGCGCCTCGTCGGTGAGGACCCCTTGCGAACGACCGTCGCCTTCGACCTCTATGCCGCGATGACGGGCCCCGACGGAAAGGCCATCGGCACCTTCCACACGCCCACCGTCTGGATAGATGCGGACGACTTCCGGATGGAGAACCTGACGGTCGCCAACACCGCGGGAAAGAGGGGCCAGGCTCTGGCCCTTCGCGTGGACGGCGACCGCGTGGCCTTCCTGAATTGCAGGTTTCTCGGATGGCAGGACACCGTGCTCGTCAACCGCGGGCGCCAGTATTTCGAGGGATGCGCGATCGCGGGCGCCGTGGACTTCATCTTTGGCGCCGCAACGGCCTATTTCGACCGGTGCGAGATCAACTGCCTCGGCGATGGCTACGTCACGGCGGCGTCCACGCCCGCCGAGGAGCGCTACGGCATGGTCTTCACCGACTGCCGGATTGCGGGCGCCTCCCCCGAGGTGCGGACCTACCTCGGGCGGCCCTGGCGGCCCTATGCCGAAGTCACCTTCGTGCGCACGGAGATGACGTCGGTCGTGCGCCCGGTCGGCTGGCACAATTGGAGCAAGCCGGAACGGGAGGCCACCGCCCGCTACACAGAGGCGGGAAGCTCGGGCCCCGGAGCCAATCCGTCGGCGAGGGCGACATGGGCGCGGACTCTTGCCCAGGCGCCCGCTGACGACTTCACGGTCGACCGCGTCCTGGGCGGCGCCGACCATTGGAATCCGGCAGGGTCCGCACGGCCCGAATCATCGCAGTCGCCCCAGGAGAAACCAGAGCACGCAGACAATCGAGATTGAGGTGGCGCAACACGCGAGGAAGCCCACGGTGTCCGTCCTGTCCCACTTTGTGAATTCGAGGCTCGATCCCGGGAAGAGCTTTGTCTGATCGAACCGCGCAGGGCACCTTCGCGTCTCGTCCATCGCCTCGTCATCAAGCTCTCGGGTTTCACCGACCGGCGTCTTCATCTTGCCGAAGAACCCCACGACCGTCTCCTGGCGCGGCGGGCGCGTGAGGAGACTCGCCACCACGAGGACCACGAAGGGGAATACGGCGTCAAAAAAGAACCTCGCCGCCAGCTGGCCGCCGGGCCCGAGGCCCGCCATCGGCATTCCGGCTCGGGCGAGGACCCAGTCCTCCGCGCTGAAGGTCGCGTGGCCCGCAAGGCGTGCGCACAGCGGCAGGACAAAGATCAATCCTCCGGTGAGCAAGACGCACCACCAAACCGCGGCCTGCGTGAGCCTTCTCCAGAAAAACATGAGGAGCACGGCCGCGCCGAAGGGGAGATTGATGGTGAGAATGAATTTCGTGACCGCCATGGTCTCGCTCATCACGAGCGCCGCCGCCACGCTTCCGGCGAGCGCCAGCGCACCCGCCACCTGCCCCACCAGCACCTCCCGCCTGCCGCCGAGCCGAGCGCCACCCGTTGGGTGCAGGTTTCGCACGTAGAGCGCCGAGATGGCCATCGTCTTCGAAGCGATCGAGGCCATGTTCGCCGCCATGAGGCCGACGAGCATGAAGCCGACGAGGCCGGGCCCGAGCAGGCGCCGTGAAAGCGCGCCCCATGCCAGGTCCGGGTCGGCGAGGCGGTCCGCGCCCTGGCAAAGCGCCGCCGCGATCAGCCCCACGAAGACCCAAAGGACGATCATGACCCGCTTCCCGTAGGTGCCCGATACGGCGCCAAAGCGCGCCGCGAACTCGTTCCGGGCCGATCCGGCGAGCCCCATGTTGATGATGTTTCCGTTGATCTGGACGATGCTCACCACCATGACGGCAACGACGGCCCAGCCCGTGAACTCGCCGCCGCCGCCCCCCGCGAAGACCTCGAACATCCGCTGCGGAAGGCGCTGGCGCAGCCCCTCGTCACCCAGCATCCTCCAGCCAAACGGCAGCAGGATGATGGAGAACACGAGGACCAGGACGCCCTGGAACATCTGGTTGAGGACCGTGGCCTCAAGGCCGCCCATGCCCACGTACAGGCCCACGATGGCGGCGAAGCCGGAGTAGAACAGCAGCGGCGGAACGCTAGGGCCGCCCTGCATCAGCGCCACCGTCACCTTGTAGGAGACGAAGTTGCTGAAGGCTATGCCGACGATTGCCACCCCAATCTGGAAGGCGGCGTAGAACTGCGCCAGCCGGCGGCTCTCCAGGCGCTCCTCGAAGAGCTCAGCGGTCGTCATCAGGCGCGTCCTCCTGAACCACACGTTCATGAACCAGTAGTAGGGATTGAGGAAGATCAGCTGCAGCTGAAGCCACGCCCCGGAAACGCCTTCGCCGTAGACGAAGCTGACGGTGCTCACAGCTGTGTTCGCATCGGTCGAGTGCCCGAAATTGAAGAAGAACTGCCGGAGCATCCCCAGCCTCCTGCCCGCCAGGAAGAACGCCTCCCCGCTCTCGGTGCCCCCGCGCGCCCGGCGGCCAAGGACTAGCACGACCGCCAGGTAAAGGGCGACGATGGCGTAATCAGACGCGTGCATCAGTGAGGGGCATGGGGCGCGGCGGGCGGGCTCCTTAGAATGAGAGCAAAGCCAGAAAAGCAAGAGGACAATCAATAACCGGACACGTGTCCGTTTGTTTCTTTGACATGCCCCGCCGCGCTCCCATGCTTAAGGCGCGCATTTTCGCACCCCAAAAAGATGACCAAAATTATCCGGCTGGCCGCTCTCCTCTCAGCGGCCGTCCCGCTTGCCAATGCGGAGACCCCTGCGTTCTACAATGTCGTCGACTACGGCGCGATTCCCGACGGGAAGACCAACGACACGGCGGCCATCGCCCGCGCGGTCGCGGCCTGCGCAGCCGAGAAAGGGGGCACGGTCATCTTCCCCTCGGGGCGGTACCTGACAGGGTCCATCGTCCTTGAGAGCAACATCACGCTCCAACTCGAGGCGGGCTCCGAATTGCTCTACAGCCCCGATCCCGCGGACTCCCCCATTGTCGCCTCAAGGTGGGAGAGCACCAACGCCTACACCCACGCCCCGCTCATCTA
>CAYNLL010000315.1:0-4454 GCA_964398015.1 uncultured Opitutaceae bacterium
CGGCGTCCGCGTCCACCTCTACGGCGACCCGAGGATCCAGGACCAGCTCAGGATCCGCATCATTGACGGGAACCTGCCCGACGCCGCCTGGGTGCCCTATGTGCTCTGGCCGGCGCTGATCCGGGCGGGCAAGGTGATGGACCTGGGGGCGGAGCTGCGCGGGCTGAACTGGGAGGGCGACGCCAGGTGGGGGGACACGTTCCTGCCCGGCGCGCTCGACTCGTGGAGGGTGGGAGAGGGCGTCTACGGGCTTCCGTTCGGCTACGCCTGCTGGAGCATCTTCTACAACCGGGGCCTCTTCAGGGAGCACGGCTGGGTGGCGCCGCGCACCTGGGACGAGTTCTTCGCCCTCTGCGACCGGATCCGGGCCGCGGGACTTGCGCCGGTCAGCCTGCCCGGCACCCGCTGGCTCTACCCGGACGCGTTCTTCAGGGCCGCCTTCCACAACCTTGCGGGCGACGCCGGCTGGAGAGCCCTCACCGCGCTCGCCCCTGGCGCCTGGAGCGACCCGCGCGTCATCCGGAGCGCGGAGCTGCTCAGGCGCGTGACCCTCAGCGACACCCAGGCGGGGTGGGAGGGCGAGACGGCGCAGGGGGCGGAGCTGCTCTTCCTGCAGGGGGGGGCGGCCATGACCGTCTCGGGCTCGTGGTTCTTCAACGAGATGGCGGGGAAGATCCCGGCCGGGTTCGACGTGGGGACCATGAATTTCCCGGTGTTCCCGGACGGGCGCGCCGATCCCACGACGATCCAGACCGGAAGCGACTGCTTCTTCGTCTTCAGGACGGGAAGCCGTGCGCGGGAGCGCGCGACGCTCGACTTCCTCAGGTTCCTCACCTCGCGCGCGAGGGCCGAGGCGTTCGTGCGCATGAACGACGCCCCGGTGGCGGTGAGGGGCGTGCCCGCCTCGGCGTACTCGGCCCGGATGACCGAGACGGCGGCGATGATCGCGGGGGCGCGCGGGGCGTTCAACATGCCCCAGGAGATGATGCAGCCGCCGGTGATCCGGCAGGTCCTGGTCGACCAGTCCCGGGGCCTCATGCTGGGACGCGTCGAGCCCGCGGAATTCGCGCGGCGGCTCGAGGCTGCCGCCGCGGACGACCGGGCCCGGATCGCCGAGCCCGACCACGTCGACTACCGCCACCCCCTGGCGGGGGGGGCGCTGCTGGCGGGCATGGCCCTCGCAGCCGCGTGGCTCGTGGCGGGTCGGCTCGGCCCGCTCCTGCGGGCCGCCGCGGGGGGCCCGTCGCAGGCCGACGGGGCCGCCCAGGGCTTCGGCAGGCTGCGCCCGGCGATGGCCGCGGGCTTCATCGGCCCGGCCTTCGTCCTCTATGCCGCGGTGATGCTGGCGCCCGCGCTCGTCGCCTTCCTCTGGGCGTTCACCCACTGGGACGGGATCGGCGGGCGCACTTGGGCGGGCCTCTACAACTTCAAGTCCCTGCTATTCGAGAGCGACGTGCTGTGGACCGCCCTTGGAAACAACCTGTACCTGATGGTGGTGCCCGCTTTGCTCGTCGTGCCCCTCTCCCTCCTGTTCGCCGTGCTGATCCACCGCGGCGTGTGGGGCGCCGGGGCGTTCCGGGTGGTGCTCCTCTTCCCGAACCTCCTCGGGGGAATCGCGGCCATCCTCATCTGGCTTAACGCGTACCAGCCGCACGGAGGGCTCGTGAACGCGGCGCTGACCGGGCTCGGGAGGTTCCTCCACTGGGGATGGCTCCAGTCGTTCGCGGATTACCCGTGGCTCTCAGAGGGGCACCTGTATGTGGCGCTCCTG
Organism: uncultured Opitutaceae bacterium; assembly: GCA_964398015.1. Lineage (GTDB taxonomy): Bacteria > Verrucomicrobiota > Verrucomicrobiia > Opitutales > Opitutaceae > Palsa-1447. Next base: position 1,772 of record CAYNLL010000315.1, read on the forward strand.
CCGATCTACATCTGGATCGCGTGCGGCTTCAACCTCATCCTCTACCTGGCCGCGATGGAGGGGATCGACGCCCAGCTCTACGAGGCCGCGGAGATCGACGGCGCCCCGGCGTGGATGCAGTTCATCACGATCACGCTGCCGCAGATCCGCGAGGTTCTGGCGATCTCGGCCGTCTTCCTCGTGATTGGCGGGCTCAACGCGTTCGAGATGGTCTGGCTCCTCACCTCCCAGGAGCCGTCGGCCTCCGTGCAGACGCTGGGCACGCTCCTGGTCACCACGATGTTCAAGAACTTCGACATCGGCAGGGCGGCGGCGCTCGCCGTGATCCTCCTCTCGCTGGTGCTGGCCGGGAGCGCCCTGGTCCTGCGCGGGTTCAGGAGCGAGCCGGCCGAGGACGGATGAGCATGGAGCCGCAGAACCGAAGATTCCGGCTCTCGGGGGCCGCCGCGTTCCTCGCCCTCCTGGGCTACTCGGCGTGGCTCGTGCTGCCCATGGTCTGGGTGGGGTACTCGTCGCTGAAGGGGGACAACGAGATCTTCCGCAACGCCTTCGCGCTCCCGTCGCCCGGCAACCTCAGGGTGGACAACTACGCGCAGGCGTGGAACGGGGGGCATTTCGGGGACTACTTCCTCAGCTCGGTCATCGTGACGGGCTCATCGGTGGCGCTGATCGTGGCCCTGGGCGCCGCGGCGGCCTACGCCCTCGCTCGCTTCTCCCATCCGCTGGGGAGGATCGTCTTCGCGCTGTTCCTCGCGGGACTCACCCTTCCGGCCCAGCTGGCGGTCGTGCCGCTCTTCTTCGAGCTGCGCGCGGTGGGGCTCCTCAACTCCCGCCTCGGGCTCGTCCTCGTGTACACCGCAAACGGGCTCCCGTTCGCCATCTTCGTCCTCGCGGGATTCTTCCGCTCGCTGCCGCGGTCGCTCCACGAGGCGGCGCTGGTCGACGGATGCGGCGAGTTCTCCGCGTTCTGGAGGGTGCTTCTGCCGCTGGCAAGGCCGGGCCTCGTGACGGTCGCCATCTTCCAGTTCATCGGCGTCTGGAAGGAATACTTCTACGCGTTCATGCTCGTGAGCGGCGACGTCTCCGGGTCCGCGCGCACGCTCCCGCTCGGGCTGGCCAACCTCTCGATCACCGCTGAGTACCGGACGCAGTACGGGATGCTCTTTGCCGGGATCGTGATCGTGACCCTTCCCATCCTGATCGTGTACGTGGCGCTCCAGAGGCAGATCGTGAGGGGGATAGCGGCCGGCGCGCTGAAGGGGTGACCCGGTCGGAGCCGGACGGCGCAGGCGCCCGCGCGCGCCTAGTCCATGCGCAGGGCTTCCGTCGGGGACACGCGGGCGGCGCGCCGGGCGGGCAGCCAGCAGGCGAGGAGGCCGACGCCCAGCAGGAGGGCGACGACCAGGCAGAACATCAGCGGGTCGCCCGACGAGGTGAGGCCCGGCAGGGAGTTCATCAGGCGCGTGGCGGCGACCGCGCACGCCAGCCCGATCAGGAGCCCCGTCCCCAGCTGCAGCAGGCCGCGGGAGAGCACGAAGAGAACCACGCGCCCGGCCGACGCCCCCAGGGCCATGCGGATGCCGATCTCGCGGGTGCGGCGCGAGGTCGACTGCGCGACGACGGCGTAGATGCCGACGGACGCCATGAGGAGGGCCACGAGCGCAAAGACGAAGAAGAGCGTGCCGAACACCTCGAGGAACCAGTGCACGTGCTCGATCGCGGCGGGAAGCGTGCGCACCTCGAACAGCGGAAGCTCCGGATCGATCGCCTGCACGGCCCGGCGCACGGACGCGGTCAGCGCGGCGGGGTCCGCATGGGTGCGCACAAGGATGCCGAGCCACGCCCAGGGCTCCTGGCGGTTGCTGAAATACGCGAGCGGCGGGGGGGACCTCTCCATCGTGTCCTGGACGATGTCGGCGCACACGCCGACGACCGTGATCCACTTCCCGGGTGCGCCGTCGGAGACGAAGCGGAAGCGCTGGCCGAGCGCCGGCGCGCCGGGCCAGAAGCGCGCGGCGAAGGAGCGCGTGACCACGGCGGCCTCGCGTCCCTCGTCCCCGTCGGTGGCGTCGAGCGCGCGGCCTGACAGCAGGGGAAGGCCTATTGCGGCGAGGTAGGAGGGCGTGGCGAAGACCGTTGCGGCGTGCGGCGGCTGCTTCGGGTCCGCGTTGGGATGGCCGTCGACCTCGATGTCCCTCACCTGGGAGCCGAGGCCGGGCATGTCGGACGCCAGCGCGACCTCCTCGGCGCCGGGAAGCTCCGAGAGGCGGGCCAGCAGCGTGTCGTGCATCCTGCGGCGAGCGGCGACGCTCTCATAGCGCTCGCCCTTTCCGTCGGGCAGGCTGACGCGCGCGGTGAGAAGATGGGCGGCGGGCACGAACGGGTTGGCGCGCTGGGCTTCCACGAAGCTGCGGATCATCACGCCCGCCCCCGCCAGCAGGACGACGGTCAGCGCGAATTGGAAGATGACGAGCGACCCCGAAAGGCGGCTGCCGCGGTGCGTGCCGCCGGCTGTCCCGTCCTTCAGGGTCGCGTTCAGGTCGGCGCGCGAGGAGCGCAGGGCGGGCACCAGGCCGAAGACAAGGCCCGTCAGCACGGAGAGGGCCGCGATGTAGGAGAAGGCGCGCCAGTCCATGGAGAACTGGACCCAGTAGGGCTTGCCGACGTCCTGCGAGGCGAGGTC
>CAYNLL010000316.1:0-4451 GCA_964398015.1 uncultured Opitutaceae bacterium
TCCTCGGCTTTGTCCACCTGCTGCCGGCGCGCGCGCGCCAGCGCATCCTGGACATCGCCTCGACGCAGCTGTCCGACGGCACCTGCTTCCACCAGTACCAGCCCCTGACGAAAAAGGGCAACGCCGACATCGGCGGCGGGTTCAATGACGACCCCCTGTGGCTGATCCTCTCGACCTGCGCCTACATCCGCGAGACCGGGGACAGGGCCATCCTGGACGAGCCGTGCGGCTACGCCGACACGCCCGGCTCCAAGGAGTCCCTGCTCCACCACATCGAGACGTCCATCGCCTACACGCTCAAGAACCGCGGGCCGCACGGGCTGCCGCTCATCGGGCACGCCGACTGGAACGATTGCCTCAACCTGAACTGCTTCTCGAAGGAGCCGAACGAGTCGTTCCAGGTCACCGGCGACATCGCCGGATCGAAGGCGGAATCGGTCATGATCGCGGGGCTCTTCCTTTACGCGACGCGGGAACTGGCGGGACTGTACCGCTTCCTCGGCGCCCCGGCGGACGCCGCCCGCGTCGACGGCCAGTACGCCGACATGCTGAACACTGTCGAGGAGCAGGCGTGGGACGGGGCCTGGTACACGCGGGCCTTCGACGCCGAGAGTCGGCCCGTCGGGTCAAGGACCTGCAAGGAGGGGAAGATCTTCATCGAGAGCCAGGCCTGGTGCGTCCTCGGCGGCGCGGGGGCGGGCAACGGCAGGGCGAGGAAGGCGCTCCAATCGGTGGAGAAGCATCTCTACACGCCCAAGCTCGGCTGCGCGCTGCAGTGGCCGCCGTACTCGACGTACCGGCTCGAGCTGGGCGAGGTGTCCAGCTACCCGCCGGGGTACAAGGAGAACGCCGGGGTCTTCACCCACAACAACACGTGGATCCACATCGGGTGGACGCTCCTCGGCGACGGCAAGCGCGCGCTCGAGTACTACCTGAGCATCTGCCCGTCGGCTAAGGAGGACCACGACGTGTATCGTTCCGAGCCCTACGTCTATTCCCAGATGACGGCCAGCCAGTTCTCGCCGACCCCTGGGGAGGGTAAGAATTCGTGGCTCACCGGCACGGCCGCCTGGTCGTTCGTCGTGGGGAGCCAGTACATCCTGGGAGTCCGGCCCGAGTTCGACGGCCTGCGGGTCGACCCGTGCGTCCCCGGAACCTGGAAGGGCTTCACGGTCCAGCGCAGGTTCCGCGGCGTCGCCTACACGATCACGGTGAAGAACCCCAGGGGCAGGTCCAAGGGGGTGAAGACCCTGCTGGTCGACGGGCGGAGGATTGCGGGCAACCTGGTGCCGCTTCCCGCGGCAGGCCAGACGGCTGTCGTCGTCGAGGCCACCCTCGGGGCCTAGCCCGGGCCCGCGGGACTGCGCCGCCTTCAGGTGTTGAACCTGAAGAGCGCGACGTCGCCGTCCTGGAAGACGTACTCCTTGCCCTCGAGGCGGTACTTGCCCGCCTCGCGCGCGGCGGCGACGCTGCCCAGGCGGGAGAGGTCCGCGTAGGAGACGATCTCCGCCTTGATGAACCCCTTCTCGAAGTCGGTGTGGATGACGCCCGCCGCCTGGGGAGCCTTCCAACCCCTCCTGATGGTCCACGCCCGCACCTCCTTTTCGCCCGCCGTGAAATACGTCAGCAGGCCGAGGAGCGTGTAGGTGGCGCGGATAAGGGAGGAGACGCCCGAGTCGTCGACGCCGAGGTCCTTCAGGAAGGCCTTTGCCTCGTCCGGGGGCAGGTCGATGAGCTCGGCCTCAATGCGGGCGCTGATCGGCACGTAGGCGGCGTCGTGGTGGGCGCGCACGAACTCGGCCACCTTCTGGACGAACGGGTTTTGCTCCGCGGTCGCGAGCTCCCCCTCCGCGACGTTGCAGGCGTAGATCACGGGCTTTGCGGTCAGCAGCTGGAAGAGCTTGAGCATCCTCACCTCGTCCTCTGTGGCCGGAAGGACGTTGGCCGGCTTGTTCGCGTTGAGGTGCGGCCCGAGGCGCTCGAGGAGCGCGATCTCGGCCTGCGACTCCTTGTCGCCGCTCTTCGCCTTCTTGTGGTTCTTCTCGATGCGCTTCTGCACGGCGTCCAGGTCGGAGAGGATCAGCTCCGTCGTCACGACCTCGATGTCGCGCACCGGATCGACCGAGCCCATGGTGTGCACGACGTCGGGATCCTCGAAGCAGCGCACGACGTGGACAATGGCGTCCACCTCCCGGATGGTGGCGAGGAACTGGTTGCCCAGCCCTTCGCCCTTGCTGGCGCCGGCGACGAGTCCGGCGATGTCGACGAATTCGATCGCGGCCGGGATGACGACGTGGGTCTTGGCTATTCCCTGGAGGACCGCCATGCGCTCGTCCGGGACCGTCACGACGCCGACGTTCGGGTCGATCGTGCAGAAGGGATAGTTGGCCGCCTCGGCCTTGCGCGAGCGCGTGAGGGCGTTGAAAAGGGTGGACTTGCCCACGTTGGGCAGCCCGACGATGCCGGCTTTTAGCATGGAGGGTGCACGTTCAGCGCCGGCCGCTTCGCGGTCAATGGCAAAGGCCGGGGCCGGGATCGGCGCAACGTGAGGGGAGGGCGGCGATTCGGGGAAAAAGCAGGGCCGCCGGCGCGGGGCTTGCCTGCGTGCGGCGGCCCCGTAGCCTTCCTCAGCGGGCGTCCGCAGCCCGCGACATCCAGCGCAGTCGAATGCGTGCCAAAGGACAGCATGCTCCAGGTTGAGGAGACAGGCCGGCTTGGGCCCAAGCTGGGCGAGGGGTCCGATGCCGCGTCGGACCTTGGCCCAGGCTCCGTCTGCGCGCCGGCAGCGCTAGACGAGGCCGCGGCTGGCATCCGAATGGGCGCGGTCTGGTTCGCCTTGCCGATCGGCGCGGCGTCCCTGGTCCGCCTGGCCCTGGAGCGGCAGTACGCCAGCGCCACCTTCGTCGCCTGGCTGGCCGTATTGGCGGCGTTTGCCGGCGCGCAGGGGCGGATCCTGCGGCGACCGAGCCCGGGACGGATCCGGCTTGCCCTGGTCGACAACGCCCTTGCGATCGGGGTGGGGTATGCGATGATCGGCGCCGCGCTGGGGACCGCGCCCGGCTGGCGCGCGGACGAGGCCCTGTATCGGGTGGAGTGCGCCGTGTTCGGCGGCGACCCCCAACGGTTCCTTGTGGCATGGCGCGAGCCGTGGCTCAGCACGCTGGCGATGCTGGGCTACGTCAGCTTTGTGGGCGTCCTGGCCTACCTTTTCCTGGCCGAGGCCTTCACGCTCGGGCGCGCCACAGGTCGCCTCCAGCTCAGGCTGATGCGCCTCTACGGCATCGGATATTCCAGCTACATCCTTTTTCCCGCGGCGGGACCGGCCTTTCATCATCCCGCGCTGCTCGCTCCCGTCGTCCAGTCGTCGGTTTCGGCCTACCTCGACTCCTGGGTGCTCAGATGCTGCTCGCGGGTGGACGCTTGGCCGAGCCTTCACGCTGCGGTCTGCTGCTTTGCGCTGGTCTGGTCGTTCAGGCGCCACCGGCGCGTCTTCTGCCTGCTCGTCATTCCAAGCGGGGCGCTCATGCTGGGCGCCGTCTATTTCCAGCTGCACTACTTTGTCGACATGGCGGCGGGATGTCTCCTGGGCGTCGCTTGCCTCCTTCCGTTGTCACGCGCGGACCTTCATCCGCGGCCGGCCTAGGGCCGCTCCCTTTGGCGCGCCGGGGCGCCCCTCAGCGGGGCCCCTCCTCCACGCTGTCGAGGAAGCCGTCTTCCGAGTACGGGACGCCGGGCTGCGCACCGGCGGCCCGCCATTCCGCGGGCACGGGGGGCGGGGAGTCCCTGTCGCCGGGAGGGCTCTTGCTGTCGCCCCCGGCGACCCTTCCCACGATCGCGAAGGCGGCGGGGCCTTCGCGGACCTCGACGGAAGCGACGCCCTCGAGGAGAGACCGCAGGGCCGCCAGCTCGGGGGCGCCTGCCGGCCGTCGGGACGAGACAAACCAGATGCGGGGGCGGGCGCCCGGGCGCAGCACGATGACGACGGAGAACATCTCCGGCGTGGCATCGCCGACGAAGAAATTGTGGACGACCGCCCGCAGCCTGTCGAGGTAGGCGGTGAACACCTCGGGCCCGGGCATGCGCTTGAGCAGGACGCCCGCCGGCTGGTAGACGGCGACGCGGTCCATCCGGAAGCCCTCGGACGAGTCGGGAGCCCCGAAGTTGAATTCCTGCGCGGCCGTGGACGCGACGGGGGCGCCGTTGAGCGTCGCTGGCGTGAACCGCCAATGGCCCATCGCCTCAACCGCCGCGGCGCTCAGCCGTTCATCCGTGGCCTTGAGGACCACCGGATCGGTGACCCGGCCCTCCGCGCTCACGATGTACGCGGCCAGGACGTAGCCCACGATCGGCCGTCCCGCCCCGTCGGTGACGATCCCGGGGAGGCTGCCCGCCGTCGTGACGGGGCCCACGTAGCCGGCGGAGCGCCCGGTGTCCACCAGGGCGAACTTGGG
>CAYNLL010000317.1:0-4440 GCA_964398015.1 uncultured Opitutaceae bacterium
GTAGCGGGCCTGGAGGCGGCGGCGCAGGTCGGCGCGCGCGAGCCGGCTCGGCGCGATCCTGCCGATGAAGCCGCCCTCGTTGGCGAGGAAGCCGCGCGAGGGCTCGAGGCCGAGCTGGCGCGCGAGGAGCGCGTTGTTTCCGATCCGGGGGTGCGCGTCGAGCGGGAGGTGGTTCGAATAAAGGGCGCAGTTGCCCTCCACCAGGGCCGCCACGCGGGCGTGCGCCGGCCCGGTGAGAGCCCGGGGCATGTCCCAGTACATCCCGTGGTGGACGATCAGGAAGTCGACCCCCGAGGCGACGGCGCTGCGGAACGGCACGAGGCCCGCGTCCACGGCGGCCCCGACCCGCGTGACCCGCCCGTCGTTGGCGACCTGAAGGCCGTTGAAGGCGCCCGGGGCGTCCTTGAACGCCTTCAGGCGGGTCCTCTTGTCGCAGTAGGCGACGATGTCGGTGAGCGTGGCCATGGGGTCAGATGCCGAGGCGGCAGCTATGTGCGCTAAAGCCTGCGCCGAAACTCACGAGCCAAAAATCGCCGCCCGGGCGCGGGGACTCCTCCCCCAGCGTCCGCTCCAGCGCGAACAGGACCGACGGGCTGCTCATGTTGCCGCAGTCGCGCAGGGTTTGCGCGCTGGCCCCCAGGCCGTGCGGTGCGACCACCGGCGCAAGCGCCTCCAGGACGTCGCGGCCCCCCGCGTGCGCGACCACCCGCGCGACCGGGCGCGGCCCGCGCTCGCCCCAGAGGCGTCCCACGGCGCCGGCCGCGAGCGCCGGGACGGACGGATGCAGGAGGTTGCGCAGCTTGCCGTCGCGCTGCTCGAAGCGGAGCTTGTCGCGCTCGGCCGGCAGGTGCAGCGAGCGGAAGTCGAACGCGCGCGCGCCGAGCGGCCCCGGGGTCGAGCGCCACACGGTCGCCGCGGCCCCGTCGCTAAAGAGGCAGGCGCTGATGATGACGCCGGGGTCGTCGTCGAGGTAGAACGCCGCCGAGCACACCTCGACGGCCACGCAGGCGACGGTCGCTCCGGGCTGCGCCGCTAGCAGGTGGCTCGCCGCGCGCAGCGTCGGGATCGCCGCCCCGCAGCCGAGCCCCACCATGTCCTGCAGGATCGCGTTGGGCCTGAGGCCGAGCTGCTCGGCGACGTAGCTGGTGACGCCCGGGCAGAGGTAGCCCGTGCAGGTGCAGACGAGCAGGGCGTCGAGCGACTCGGGCCCGAGGCCGGCCCTGGCCAGGGCGGCCCCGAGCGCCCTGCCGGCGAGCTTGGGCGCCTCCCTGTGGAATGCGGCGTTGAGCTCGTCGGCCGACCGGTCGAAGACGCCGCCGACGTCGTCGATGGCGAAGTGGCGGCTCGCGATCCCGTGGTCGCCGCGCAGGATGTTGTGCAGGATCAGCATCGAGCGGCGCTTCAGGCGCGCGCGCACTCCCGACCGCTCGACGATGCCCCAGCAGTCGGATTGGGTGAAGGTGGCGGGGGGGACGGCCGTGGCGAGGGCGTGGAGGAACATGTCGGCCTTCGGTCAGCGCATCGCCGCGTAGAACGCGCGAAACGGCAGGAGCCCCGAGCGCGCCAGGGCGGCGAGGAGGGACTGCCTGCGGCGCTCGAGGAGGAACGGATGGAGCAGCGCGGCCAGGCGCAGCCGCCTGCGGAAGCGCCGCCGCTGCGCGCCGCCGCCGGCGCGCAGCGCCTCCTCCCACGTCGCCTCTCCGCGCGAGTAGGCCTCCAGCGGGCCGAGCGAGAGCGCCGCGCTCTGGAGCGCCATCGCGAGGCCGTTGCCTGTGAAGGGCGGGATGGTGGCGCAGGCATCGCCGATGCGGAGGCGGTCGGGCGGCGCGACGCCGCGGGAGCCGAGGGGGGCGGCCATCGTGCAGAACGACGAGCGGTCGACCTCCGAGCCCCGCAGGCGCCGGGCGAGGTCCCCCAACCCGGCCCGCTCGAGGTAGGCCGGGATGAGGTCGGCCCCGCGCTCCGCCACGTCCCTCTGGTGGAAGATCCCGCAGACGTTCACCTCGCCCGTCTCCACCCTCGACAGGCCGATGTAGGCGCGGTCGCCGAGGTGCACCTCGAAGTCGTTCACGAGCGCCAGCCGGCGCACATGGACCTTCAGCCCCACCCATAGCAGGCCCCTCCTGCTGCGCCCCGAGGCGAACACCCGCCCGGCCGGGGCCTCGTCCTCGGGCGCCCGCGAGCCGGTGCGCAGGTCGCCCCCCGCGGCGACGAAGGCGGCGGCGATGCGCGCGTCGAGCGCGAAGCGGCTGATCCCCCACGCCGTCGCCGGCATCGAGAACGGCCGCAGCGGCCGGCCGCGCAGGTGGTAGGTCACGGCCCTGTGGGCCCGCGCATCGCCGATGAAGGCGCCGATTCCGAGGCGCCCCGAGGTCTCCTCGTCCAGGCCCGAGATGAACTCGCCGCAGACGCGGTGGCGGGGATAGTCGCCCGCCTCGAACAGGGTGACCGGCACCCCGGAGCGGCGCAGCGCGAGCCCGGTGGCGAGGCCCGCAAGGCCGCCGCCGACGATCTCGATTGGAAGCAGGGACCTCATGTGCGCCTCACTGCGACCATGCGGAACGCCCCAAGTGCCGTCATGGTGCACGCGTACCGCCACGCGCCCTGCTCGATCCCGAGCGCGGCCGGCAGCTCGTCCCCGACGAAACCGGCCGCGATGCTCACGCGGGCGTCGTGCAGCGTGACGGGGCTGGCCCCGAAGAGGGGCGCGACCGCGGCGATCATGGTCTGCGACAGGTCCCGCCGAAGGGGCTCGCAGGCGAGGATGATGCGGCAGTCCCTGCGCAGGGATGCGCCCAGGCGGCCGAGCTCGGCTTCGTCGAACTGGTGGAAGATCAGGTTGCCGATCACGGCGGCGTAGGGCGCGTAGCCGTCAAACGCCAGAGCGTCGGAGGCGTGCCACTGCCGGCCGGCCGGCCAGCCGCCCGGGCGCGGCCACAGGTCGAGGCCGTCCAGGGGAACGCCCCGCCCGTTGAGGCAGAGGCCCAGCTCGCCGGTGCCCGCCCCGAGTTCGAGGACCCGTTCGCCGGGGCGCAGCAGGGGGGGCAGCGTGCGGAGGAACCACGCCCGGTTGCGCATGAGGAGGTTGATCAGGCGAAGGTCGCGCCGGCTGCGCATCGCCTCGGGATGGCCGGGGGGCAGCGCGTCGAGCATCTCGGGTTCGTGGACGCGTTTCACGGCCGGGGGCTCCTGCCGGTTCGCTCGCGACGGTGGGGCGGGATCATCGGCACCATTGGTGGGCAAGTTCCGGGTGGCGTCAGCACTTTCCGCGCCCGGGGCCGGCGCCGCGGCCAGTCGGGGGTTGCCCCCCGCGGGCGCGACGGTCCAGAGTCGTGCCCGTTGCCCATCCCATGAGCGCCGCCAAGAAGAACCCCGTCGACCTCATCGCCCAGGCTGCCAAGAAGTTCCAGAGGCGCCCCTCGTGGGACGAGTACTTCATGGCGACCGCGGTCCTCATTGCGACGCGCTCGAACTGCGAGCGCCTGCACGTCGGCTGCGTGCTCGTGGCGGGGGGCGAGCGCAAGAACCGCCTGGTCGCCGCGGGCTACAACGGGTTCCTCCCGGGCACCCCCCACGTCTCGAGGATCCGCGGGGGCCACGAGCAGGCGACCGTACACGCCGAGCAGAACGCCGTGGCGGACGCCGCGAGGCGGGGCAGCTCCGTCGGCGGCTGCATCGCCTATGTCACCCATTTTCCGTGCATCAACTGCGCCAAGATGCTTGCGGCCTCGGGCATAGCCGAGATAAGGTACCGCAGCGATTATCACAACGACCCGCTGGTGAACCGGCTGATGGCGGACGCCGGCGTGAAGATGGAGAAGCTCTGACGGAAATCCCGTGAAACCCATGAGAGACCGCAACCGGCGCACCAGAGAGACGCTCGCGGGCTCGGTGCTGCTGGCCCATCCGGTCCTGCGCGACCCCAACTTCCGAAGGACGGCCGTCCTGATGTCGAGCCACGGCCCTGAGGGCGCGATGGGGGTCGTGCTCAACCGCCCGGTCGGCAAGAAGCTCGGGGAGCTCAAGGGTGACTTCGCGCTCGGCCCCCTCGCCTCGACCCCGATCTTCACGGGCGGGCCGGTCAACACGGACCAGCTGATCCTCGCCGCGTGGCAGTCCAGCCAGGACGCCTTCCAGCTGCACTTCGGGATCGATCCCGAGCGGGCCGCCGAGATGCTCAAGGACGGGTCGACGCACCTGCGGGCCTACCTGGGGTATTCGGGATGGTCCAAGGGCCAGCTGGAGGAGGAGCTCAAGGGGGGCGCGTGGATCGTGGCCACGCCGCCGGCGGACCTGTTTGAGCGCCCGATGCAGGAGGGCCTGTGGCGCACCCTCCTGGCCGACGAGGGCGACGAGTGGCGCCTCCTGGTCGACGAGCCCGACGACCCGGGGAAGAACTGAGTTGACAGGGTGGGGGTCCCCTCTCTGTTTTGGTGCCTT
>CAYNLL010000318.1:0-4408 GCA_964398015.1 uncultured Opitutaceae bacterium
CCCACGTACACGGTGGTCACCGTGACCGACGCGTTCTCGCTCAGGGGGTACTGGCGCACGTTGAGCGTGCGGTACGCCTGGATCCCCGAGATCAGGATCACCAGGTTGACCACGATCGCAAGGACGGGGCGGCGGATGAAGAGGTCTGTGAATTTCACGGGCGAGGAAGCGCGCGCTCCGGGCTCAGGAATCGCTGGGCTTCGGGGCGAGCTGCGCGTCCGGCGCCATCGGATTGTTCACCGTCACCGACGTCCCGGGCCTGAGGCGGAAGACCCCCGATGAGACGATCGTGTCCCCCGCCTTGAGCCCGGAGGTCACGGCGACAAAGTCTCCCCGGCGGACGCCGAGCCGCACGATCTGCTGGCGCACAATGAGCTCCTTGTCGCCCGTCTGCTCGTCGGTCTTCGCGTCGACGACGTAGACCGTGTCCCCAAAGGGCGCGTAGACGACCGCCGTCGCCGGGATCGTGAGGACATCGTTCACGACCGGAAGCTCGACCGCGACGTCGACGTACATCCCGGGGTGCAGCCGGCCCGACGGGTTCCCCACCGTCGCCTGCACCCGGACATTGCGGGTCGACATGTCGACGTCCGGGCTGATCGCCGTGATCTTGCCCTCGATCACGTCGGGAACCGCGTCGCCGGAGACGCGGACCTCAAGGCCCGTGGCGAGGCGCGCCAGCTCCTGCTGGGGAAGGTAAAAATCGACAAAGATCGGATCGAGCGCCTGGAGCGAGACGATGGGATCCCCCGCCTTCAGGTTCTGGCCCAGGTTGATCAGCCGGATGCCCAGGTGGCCCGAAAAGGGCGCCCGGATCGTCTTCTTCGCGATCGTCGCCCGAATGTTGTCCGCCGCCGCGACCGCCTGCTTTTCCGCCGCGGCGTCCGCATCGAGCTGGGACTGCGACACGGTGGCCTTCGCGAAGAGCTCCCGCGTGCGCTGGAGGTTGATGCGCGCCAGGTCGACTCCGGCCTCGGCGGACCTCAGCTGCGCCTCCTCGACGGAGGTGTCCTGCCTGACCAGGAGGTCGCCGGCGTGGACCTCTCGGCCGGCCTCGAACGCGACCTCGACCAGCTTGCCGTCAAGCTCGGCCGCGACGGTCACGCCCTGCACGGCGCTCAGCGAGCCGACCGAGGTGAGCGCCTGCTGCCAGCGCTCGGGCTTCACGTCGGCGGTGGAGACGGATTCCCGGATCACCGGCGGCTTGGCGCTGATGAGCTTCTTGATCTGAAGCACCTTCACAAGCCCAAGGGTCCCGACCAGGGCGAGGATGGCGACGATGGTGAGGATAATCTTCTTTGTCATGGGCTGCTTGGTCTCTCTTTGTGCGGGCGGTTCAGGCGGCGCCGGCCGCCACGTGGGGTCCTGCGTTCGCGGGCGGCGCCGAGCTCTGCCCGGCAAGCTTGTTGAGGAGGCGCACGAGCGTCCTGCGCTCGTGCTCGGTGAGCGGAGCCATCTGCGCCGCCATCTGCTTAAAGTGCAGGGGTAGGATGGCCTCGAGCGTCTCCTGCCCCTTGGGCGTGAGGTGGACGATCATCATCCTGCGGTCGCCGGAGTCGTGCGTGCGCGTGACCAGGCCGTCGCGCTCGAGCGTGTCCACCAGTCCGGTGATCGTGGCGCGCGCGACGCCCGCCTTCTCGGCGAGCTCGGCCGGCGTCTGCGGCAGGGAGAGGCCTGAGAGCTTGTCGAAGAGCAGCATGAGGACCGTGAAGCGGCCCGGCGAGAGGTTGTGCTCGGCAAAGAACCCATCGCTCCTGCGGTAGGCCTCGTCGCCCGCCCTCAGGACGTTCAAATAGGCCTCGCACGCCGAGGGGTCTAGGTCCGGGTACCGCTGCATGGCCTCGAGCAGGCACTCGTAGCGCGGAAGGTCCTTGAGCATGAGGAGTGGCATCGTGGTGACGGCTCCCGGCAGGGCGCCAGGGGTCTGGTAATTAGGTGGCTAATTATCCTGTTTTCAAGAGGCAAATGCGCTTTTTTGGACCTTCGAGGCCGGCCTCCTCCGGCCTCAGGCGCCCAGGGACCGTGCGGCGGCAACGACGGCCTCCGCGGTGACGCCGAGCGCCTGGTAGACCTCGGGCGCCGGCGCGCTCAGGCCGAACCGGTCGATGCCGACCACCGCGCCGTCCAGGCCGACGTACTTCCTCCAGAGCGCCGTGACGCCCGCCTCGACGGCCACCCTGCGCCTGCACGCGGCCGGCAGGATGCCCTCGCGGTACTCCGCCGACTGGCGGTCAAAGATTTCAAACGACGGCACCGAGACGACCCGCGCCGCGGGCCCGAGCTCCCGCGCCGCGGCAAGGGCGATCTGGAGCTCGCTCCCGGTCGAGAGCAGGATGACGGACAGCGGAGCCGTCTCCTGAACGGCGACATACGCGCCCTTCAGGACCCCCGCCCTTCGCATGTGCGCCGGGATCTCGTTGAGCGCCGGCACGGCCTGGCGGCTGAGCGCGATCAGGGTCGGCCCGTCCACGCGCTCCAGGGCCGCGGCAAAGGCCCCCGCCGTCTCCTCCGGGTCGGCGGGCCTGATGACCTCCATCCCGGGAATCAGCCGCAGGGCGGAGATGGTCTCCACGGGCTCGTGGGTCGGGCCGTCCTCTCCCACGCCGATCGAGTCGTGCGTGTAGATGTAGAGCGTCGGCAGCTTGGCCAGCGCGGCCAGGCGCATGGATGGCCGCGAATAGTCCGCAAACACCAGGAAAGTGGCGATTGAGGGCCTGAAGAGGCCGTCATAGGCGATCCCGTTGGCGATCGCCGCCATCCCGTGCTCGCGGATTCCGAAACGGATGTTGCGGCCCGAGCGGTTCGTGGGGTCAAAGTCCTTGTCGGCGGCGATGTAGTTGAGGGTGGAGCCGTAGAGGTCCGCGCTCCCGCCGATCAGGAGCGGAAGCTCCGCGGCGAGGGGCTGGAGCACGTCGCGGCCCGCCGCCCGGGTGCCGGGCAGCTTCGCGTCGGGGGCGAACAGGGGGATCTTCGAGAGCAGGTGCGCCGCGCTGGGCCTTGCGCCGGCGGAGTCGAGCAGGGCCGCCTTGTCGGGATTGGCGTCCCTCCACGCCTTGTAGGTCTTCTCCCAGCGCTTGGCGGCGCGGACGAGCCTGCGCTTGTGGTCGGCGAAGTACGCCGCCACCTCGTCGCTCACGTAGAAATGCTTGTCCGCGGGCAGGCCGAGCCCCGCGCGCGCGCCGACCGAAAACTTGGCGCCGCTCTCCCCGTGGCCCTTCGCTGTTCCCTGGACCTCCGGGATCCCCTTGCAGATGATGGTGCTGATGATGATCAGCTGCGGCTTCCCGCTCTTGGCCCTCTTGGCCCGGTTGAAGGCCTTGAGGAAGGCCGCCATGTCGTACCCGTCCACGCTCTGCACGTCCCACTCGATCGCCTTGAAGCGCAGGGCGGTGTTCTCGCTCTGCGTCTTTGCCGCCATCGCATCCAGCGTCACCAGGTTGGAGTCGTAGATGAGGATCAGGTTCTCGAGCTTCTGGTGCCCCGCGAATTCCACGGCCTCCATCGCGACGCCCTCCTGCATGCAACCGTCCCCGGCGAGGCAGACCACATGGTGGTCGAAGATCGTGTGCTCGGGGGTGTTGAAGCGCGCCGCGGCCATCTGGCCGGCGACCGCCATCCCGACCGCGTTGCCGACCCCCTGGCCCAGCGGGCCCGTCGTCGCCTCAACGCCCGGCGTCTCGCGGAACTCCGGGTGCCCCGGCGTCATGCTGTGCAGGCTGCGGAACCGCTCGATCTGCTCGATCGGGATCTCGAATCCCGAGAGGTGCAGCCATGCGTAGAGGAACATGCTGCCGTGTCCGGCCGACAGGACGAAGCGGTCCCGGTTGATCCACCTCGGGCGGTCCGGGTTGAGCGAAAGCGCGTGCCCGAAGAGCACGGCACCCACGTCGGCGCAGCCCAGCGGCAGGCCCAGGTGCCCCGAGGAGCAGGCGTGGACGGCGTCGATCGCGAGGCCGCGGGCCTCGTTAGCCGCCTTTTGCAGGATCGTGGTTTGAAGCGTCATCGGGGAACAATTCGACAACTCCTACAATCCCGCAACTGGGCGGGAAAGAAGAAACAGGGGAAATCGACGGCGTGCCCGTCAGGGCGCCGCCGGGGCGGCGGCGACTTCTTCAGCGCGCCGCGTCTTCACGTTCACGGCCACGGCGGCCTTGCCGGTGCGGTGGCGCAGGTAGTACAGCCGCGCGCGCATCGGCTCGGAGTCGAGCTCGACCTCGATGGCCTCGATGTTCGGGGAGTTGACCGGGAAGACGCGCTCGACGCCCTCGCCGTAGCTGATGCGCCGCACCGTGAAATTCTCGTGGATGCCGGAACCCTTGCGGGCGATCACGATGCCGGAGAAGATCTGGATCCGCTCCTTGTCGCCCTCCCTCACCTTGGTGTGCACGCGCACGCCGTCGCCGACTTT
>CAYNLL010000319.1:0-2451 GCA_964398015.1 uncultured Opitutaceae bacterium
ATCCGGCCTTCAAAGTTGACCCGCCCAAAAACGCTTCATGAAATATCCGGGCTAGGCTGATTTCTCAGCGTTGTCGGAATCGTATGTCATGGCTGAACGGCAAAGGGATAATAACGTGCGATGGTGGCTCGCCCTGCCTCGGTCTCGGGCCGCGGCAACCCGATTGAGCGGCGCCTTCCTTGCCTGCAGAAGACCGAAAATGTAAGGTGCAGGCGAGACTGTGTCGGAATTGCTTACAGTCTTGAGGCGGCCCCCAAGACTGAATTTCGGGACGAAAGGCGCTTCTCTTTTCATTCCAATAAATTGCCAAAGCAAAGGCGATTCTGGAACAAAGTAAGCACGGTACCCGGCCATGAAACCCATAATTCGCTTAGTTTTTGTGGTGTCAGTAGTGACCATGGGATTGGCCGTCACCTCCCGTGCACAGTCCCAAGTGGCAGTTTCGACCGGCTACAACGACGAGCCTCAATTCGGCGCTTCGTATGGACCCACTTCGGACCAGCCTATCCCGTGGATTGGAAGCCCTGATACGGTTTTTTATAGCAATCCAGCCATCGACTCAACGTCCTACGACCCAGACCAGGATGCGATACTCTTGCAGAATCTTGGGACGTCCCCGATTGACCTCACGGCGGCTTCAATTGTGGGCGAATACAACCTGTTTGCGCTGGATGACATCACGGGACCCGTGGTGCTTGCACCTGGTGTTAACGTGATTCTAGCGGGTCCCGACGGTTCCGATGTTCTCCCTGCGACCCTGCAAACAGTGGGCCTGACCATCGGTGGCACCTCCTATTCGTATTCTGACGTCACCACGGCGGAGGCACCCTATGGCGTGCTCTACGGAGCAAGTCCTTGGATCGGCGGCTCCGAAACACAGCCTTGGACGTCTATCTATACGCCGCCAACCAGCAGCAGTGTGCCGGATGCCTCGTCCACAATGCTGCTCTCGGGAATAGCGCTCTCCAGCCTTGCCGCGTTCCGCCGCAGGTTCGCGAAGTAGGCCTTCGCCAGCACCCCTCCAAGAGCCCGCCCGAAATGGCGGGCTTTTTTGTCGCCTGGCACTAGCAGTTAGCGCCTGATCCCATTCATTCAACGTGCCTACCCCATGAAGAACCTGCTGGCCTCCGCGATCCTAGTCTCATTCATCCCCGCGGCGCTGGGGGCCGACGCGGCGGCCAACCGCCCCTTTGCCACGGTCCTTGATCCCGTCGTCGCCCTGGAGCACGCCCGGGTCATCGACGGCCTCGGCCACGTTGCCGCGGAAGGCCAGACCCTCGTGATCCAGTCGGGCAGGATCGCCGCCCTCGGAGCGGACGCCACGGTGGCGGTTCCGCCGGGAGCGCGCATTCTGGACCTCACGGGAAAGAGCGTGATGCCCGGCCTCGTGCTCGTGCACGAGCACCTCTTCTACACGTCCGTCGTCCAGGCGGCTTTCCACGTCAACGAGATGGAGTTCTCGTTCCCCCGCCTCTACCTGGCCGCCGGCATCACCTCGATGCGAACCGGCGGCAGCATCGAGCCGTACACGGACCTTCAGATAAAGGACGACATTGACTCCGGTCGCATCCCAGGGCCGAAGCTTCACCTGACGATGCCCTACCTCGATGGCCCGGGTACCGGCATCACCCAGCTGCGCCCGGTCGCCAGCGCGGCCGCCGCGGTGCGCATGATCGACTATTGGGCCGACGAGGGCTTCACGTCGGCAAAGGTGTACGTGAACCTTCCCGCGGAAATCATGGGGCCGGCGATCACGGAGGCGCACCGGAGAGGCCTCCAGGTCACCGGCCACATCGGCAGGGTCAGCTACCGGGAGGCCGCGGAACTCGGGATCGACAATCTCGAGCACGGCTTCATGGCCATGAGCGACTTCATCGCGGGCCGCAAACCCGGCGACCCGTCGAACGCCGTGGGCGCCTACCGCAGCCTGGAGGCGCTCAACCCCAACGCGCCCGAGGTGGACGCGCTCATCAAGGAGCTGATCGACAGGCACGTGGCCGTCACCTCCACGCTGGCCGTATTCGAGACCCTCACCCCGGGGCGGCGGATCGACACCGCCGCGGAACTTGAGGAGCTGGCGTCCCCGCTGAGGGAAACCTACCTGTCCCATTGGGCTGCGGTGAACGCGAAGGCGAGCACCATGGCGGTCCACGCGTTCTCCAGGGACATGGCGCTTGAGGTGAAGTTCTTCAGGGCGGGCGGGCTGCTGGTCGCCGGCACCGACCCCACCGGATACGGCGGCGTCATCGCAGGCTACGGGAGCTGGCGCGCGGTCGAGCTCCTCGTCGAGGCGGGGCTCACCAACACGGAGGCCATCCAGGTGGCCACCAGCAACGGGGCTCGTCTGCTCGGCATTCTGGGCGACACCGGGAGCATCGAGAAGGGAAAGGCGGCGGACCTGGTCGTGATCGCCGGGGACCCCTCAAAGGACATCGCCGACATCCGCAAGGC
>CAYNLL010000319.1:2461-4395 GCA_964398015.1 uncultured Opitutaceae bacterium
CGCGAAGATCTCGGACGTCCGTAAAGTCAAGATCGTCTTCAAGGACGGAGTCGGCTATGGATCAAAGGCGCTTTTTGAAAGCGCAAAGGGCTCCGTCGGCATCCAGTAGCCCAGGGGGACCGGCGCACGCGCCCGGCCCAAAGGCCGGGGACCCGGACGTCGCGCCGCGATCGCGAACGTGATTCCCGCGCCCGGACTTGAACCGGGACGGGCCAGCGGCCAGCTTCGGGCCCGCAATGGCCGTCCCCGACCCCATTCGTTCCTCGGCGCGAACGCTCAGCCGATTGGCCGCGCCGCTGCGCGCTGCAGCCCGTTGCCTTCTCGCGGGGCTGATTCTGGGGCCATGCCCCTTGATCGCGGCTGCGGCCGCCACGGAGGATGCGCAGGCCCGTTCGGCATTGCCCGAGTTCGTGACGATTCCAGCCGCCACCGGCAAGGAGCTGACCCCGGCAGCAGCGATCCGCCCGGAAGGCTTTACCACCTGGACGCGCTCGCAGGGCGATGCCGGATCGCGCCGCTATTCGGCGCTCGCTGAGATCAACCGCCAGAATGTGGGCCGTCTGGAGACGGCCTGGGTCTACCACTCGGGCGATGGCGCGCGAAACATCCAGTGCACGCCGATCATCGTCGAGGGGGTGATGTTCGCCCCTACGGCGGGCCGGGCCATCGTCGCCCTCGACGCCGCGACCGGCAGGGAGCTTTGGCGCTTCCAGGTCAGCCATCCCGCCCAGCCCGCCCTGGAGGACGAGCCCGCGAGAAGGGGCCTGGTCTACTGGAAGGGCGGGGCGGGCGCTGCGCCCAGGATAATATTCGGCAGCGGGAACTGGATCTACGCCCTCGACCCCAAGACGGGGAGGCCGCTCGCGGACTTCGGCCAGCATGGCCGCGCCGCCCTCCCCACCGGGGCCACGGTCAGCGGCGTCGTCTACAGGGGCGTCTTCGTCACCGCCGGCCTTTACGGGGACATCTACGGCTTTGACGCGCGCAGCGGCGCCCAGCGCTGGCGCTTCCACACCGTGCCGCGGGGCGATGAATTCGGCGCGGATACGTGGCACGGGGCGGACCCGGGCCAGGCAAATTGCTGGGGCGGGCTGTCCCTCGACGCCGACCGGGGCATCGTGTTTGCGGCCATCGGCGCGGCCCAGCCCAACTTCATCGGCGTCGAGCGCACCGGGGACAACCTGTACGGCGACTGCGTGCTCGCGCTCGACGCCATGACGGGCCGGCGGATCTGGCACTTCCAGAACGTGCGCCACGACATCTGGGACTTGGACAACGCCGCCCCACCCCCGTTGCTCACGATCACGCGCGAAGGCCGCCGTGTTGACGCCGTGGCCTGCGTGTCGAAGGCGGGGGTCCTCCTCCTCCTCGACCGAACAAGCGGAAAGCCCATCTTCCCGTTTCGGCTGCGCCGGGCGCCGGTGTCGCTCCTGCCTGGCGAGCGCACCGCGCCCTACCAGCCCGACCCTGAGCTCCCGGAACCGATCTCGCGGCCCGAGTTCCGGCTCGAGGACGTGACCACGAGGACGCCCGAGGCGCACGACTTCGTGATGAAGCAGGCGCAGCGCGCCAGCTTCGGCTGGTTTGAGCCGTTCGCCGAGGGCCGGCCGAACCTGTTCATGGGCACGCGCGGCGGTGGCGAGTGGTCGGGCGCCGCGGTCGACCTGCCGACGGGGCGGGTCTACCTGAGCTCAAACCGGATCGTATCCATGGTGACGGTGCTCGCCGCCGACGAGGCGGACCGTGACCCGCGGTTTCCGCCCTCTGCCGGAGAGCGGGTCTACCGGCAATCCTGCGCCAGCTGCCACGGGCCCAGCCGCGCGGGCAACGGCATGGTCCCGCCCCTGATCGGCGTGCGCCACCGCATGGGAGAGGACCAGATCAGGGAGCTCCTGCGCACGGGACGAAACGCCATGCCGCCCGCGCCCCCGATG
>CAYNLL010000320.1:0-4391 GCA_964398015.1 uncultured Opitutaceae bacterium
CCCGGGTGCGACCCCGGCATCGTAGAGAGCCAGCTGCATGGAGCGCCTCGAGCCCTCCGCCTCGGGCGCGAGCGAGGAGAGGTGGTGGGCATCCGCCGTGGCGCCGTAACCCATGAGCTCGGCGTAGATGTGCGCGCCCCGCGCCCGCGCGTGCTCCATCTCCTCTAGCACAAAGACCACGGAGCCCTCGCCGATAACAAAGCCGTCGCGGTCCGCGTCATACGGCCTCGAGGCCTTTTCCGGCGCGTCGTTGCGAGTCGAAAGGGCCTTCATCTGCGCGAAGGCCCCCACGGCCACCTGGGTAATGACGGCCTCCGCCCCTCCGGCCAGCATGAAGTCCGCGTCCCCGCGCCGGATGGCGCGTGCGGATTCGCCGAGGCTGTGGCCGCTCGTCGCGCAGGCAGAAGCGATGCTCATGTTGGGACCGCGGCAGTTGAGCAGGATGGCCAGCTGGCCCGCCAGGATGTTGGGCGCCGACTGGAGGATGAAGAACGGCGAGATCTTCCTGAAGCCTCCCACCCGCCACACCTCGTGCATGGCCACGATCTCGGGGAGCCCGCCCAGGCCCACGCCCAGGTTCACGCCGATCCTCTCCGAAGGGATTGAACCCCGGTGGGCGTCGAGACCTGAGTCCACGTAGGCCTCCAGACCGGCGGCAACACCCAAGTGGCTGAATCTTCCCAACTTGCGCATATCCTTCGGCGAAAGTGCCGCCGTGACGGGGTCGGAGCCCACACCCCGGGGGTAGACCGGCACAGCCAATGGAACCGTGGGGTCGAACCCCTTCACTTCTCCCGCGATTCTCGCATTGCATCCAGTTGGATCAAAATGAGTTATAGGCCCGATACCGCTCGTTCCTGCGACCAGGGCCGCCCATGTGGCCGTGGCGTTCAACCCCACTGGGGTGACGGCTCCTATTCCTGTGATGGCGACGCGGCGGGAGGGTTGGGCGACCGGCATGGGCACGGAATCACGCACTCCCGGGCCTCTTAGGCAAGTCTTTGACTTTGCCCCCCCCATATGATCTGCTGTCCGACCCTAAACGATGCAGCAGCTTCACGCCTATTGGCGCATGGATTACATCGAGGCGCCTCGCTATCCGGCAACGATGAAGCGACCGTTCACGGACCTGCCCGCGTTGGGGGACGACCGGGCGGCGCTCATCGTGCACCGCTCGCCGCTCTCCTACCTGGTCCTGAACCGGTTTCCCTACAACCCGGGCCACCTCCTGGCCGTCCCCTTCAGGGAGGTCGTGGAGCTTGAGGAGCTGTCGGCGACCGAGCGGGCGGACCTGATGGAGGAGATCACGCTGGCGCGCAGGCTGCTGGCCGCGGCCATGAAGCCCGACGGGGTGAACATCGGCTTCAACCTGGGCTCGTCCGCGGGGGGGAGCATCTCCCACCTGCACGGCCACATCGTGCCGCGCTGGAATGGAGACAACAACTTCATGCCCGTCCTCGCGCAGACCCGGGTCCTCCCGCAGTCGCTGGAGGCGACATGGGAGAGGCTTACGGCGGCCGTGGGCCCCGTCTCGCGGGGCAGCTGACCCCGACACACACCCGTGCCCGCCAAGACCCTCCATTTCCAGAGCCCCAGGCACCTGAGCCAGCTGTACGCGGGCAAGGAGGAGAACCTGGCCCATGCGGAGCGGACGCTGGGCGTCAAGCTGGTGACCCGGGAGGACTGGCTCAAGATCGAGGCCCCCCAGGAGCCCCTTGCGCTGGCCGAGGAGTTCTTCGCCTTCCTCAATGCGGCGCGTGGCCAGGGGATGAGCATCCGCACACCCGACTTTACCCGGCTGGTCGAGTCCTTCGCAAAAGGGGAGGCCAAGCGGTGGCACGCGCTCCTCGACGAGCCGCTGGTCATCGCCACGAACCGCAAGAGCGTGGTCCCCAAGACGATAGGCCAGAAGGAGTACCTGCAATCGGTGCTGAAGAAGCCGATTGTCTTCGGCATCGGCCCGGCGGGCACCGGGAAGACCTACCTGGCGATGGCCGCGGCCGTCTCGGCACTCCTGAACCACGAGGTGGAGCGCATCGTGCTCACGCGACCCGCGGTCGAGGCGGGGGAGGCCCTGGGCTTCCTCCCCGGGGACCTGCGCGAAAAGATACTGCCCTACCTGAGGCCGCTCTACGACGCCCTGCACGACATGCTCGATCCCGAGGAGGTAGTGAAGCTGACGGAGAAGGGAATCATCGAAATCGCCCCGCTCGCCTACATGCGGGGGCGCACCCTCTCTCGCGCGTTCGTGGTCCTGGACGAGGCCCAGAACACGACGCCCGAGCAGATGATGATGTTCCTCACCCGGCTCGGCGAGGACTCGCGCATGGTCGTTACGGGCGACGTGACCCAGATCGACCTTCCCCGGTCGAAGCTCTCGGGCCTGCTCGAGGTGCGCCACATCCTCAGGGACGTGCCCGGAATCGTCTTCCACACCTTCACCGGGGCCGACGTCGTTCGCCACCCGCTCGTGCAACGGATCATCGAGGCGTACGCGCGCCACAAGATCCCGGTCGGCGGGGGCGAATTCAGCGGGGGAGCCTGACATGTCCGTACGCAACCAGCTCAAGCTTCTCGTCGGCGGCCTCGGGGCGCACCGGGGCAGCCCGTCGTCGCCCACGGCATCGGGGATCAGGGACTTCCTCGACCGTAGCCGCCTCGTGGCCGGCCTCATCTTCGTCGTCACGGTCGCCGCCATCGTCATCGTGAGCTCCGCCGGCATGCGGGTGCTCGACATCCCCGTGCTGCCGAGCCAGATCGCGCCCGTGCGCATCGTGGCGGGCGTTCCGTTCAGCTACGTGAGCTCCGAGAGGACACGGGTCGCGCGCGAGCAGGCGCTCAGCCGCCTCCCCCCGATCTACAGGCTCGACATGGCGCCCCTCGAGCGCTTCGAGGGCGCCGCCCGCTCCCTCCTGGCGAAGCTGGCGGCCTTCGAGGCCGAGCACCCCGACCCGTCGGCTCTCTTCTTCGACAGGCGCAGGGCGCTGGCCTCGATCGCGGACGAGTTCAACCTGCGCGGGCCCTACGAGACGAACGCGGACGACCTCTCCGCGCTCCTCACCGCGGGGGACGCCGCGAGCCGCGCAGCCCTCTTCGAGAACGGACTCGCAGCGCTCCGGCAGATCTACAGCGAGGGCGTCCACGACTACGGCGCGCCCGGCGGAGGCCCCGACGCCGTCGTGATGTTCGAGATCGAGCGCCCGGCCGGCGGCCCTGCCGCGCGACCCGTGCAATCGATGGAGGACGCGCTGACGTTCCTGCGCGTGAGCCTCGCCTCCGACAACCTGCCGCGGCCCGCCGCGGGCGCGCTCTTCAGGCTGTTCCGCGGCGGCGTGCAGTCGAACCTCGTCTTTGACCGCCAGGCGGCGGCGGCCCGCGAGGAGGAGGTCCTCGCGCGGCTGAAGCCCGTCACCGTCAACGTCCTCCCGGGCACGACCATCGTGGACGCCGGCGACCGCGTCACGGCCTCGCAGTACGAGATGGCCACCGCCTACCGGACCGCGGCGCTGGAGGGGGGCGCGGCGGAGCTCGACGACGGGCTAGAGCTCTTCGGCAGGGTCCTCCTCGTGCTCGCGATGGTGCTCGCCTCCATGCTGTACATCCGCCTGGAGGACCCCGAGACCCTGGCGAGCAACGTGCGCCTCGGGCTGCTGGCCCTGGTGGTCATCTTCAACCTGGCCCTGGTGCGCGCGGTCTATGCGGCCGGCGGAGCCGAGCCGTTCATGAGGGACCCGAAATGGGCCTCCGCCCTGCCCTACCTCGCCCCGACGGCCCTTGCGCCGTTGATCGTCGCCATCCTGATCGACGCCGGGTCGGCCATCTTCATGGCCCTGCTGATCTCGATCTTCACCGGCGTCATCTACGGCAACCGCCTCGACCTCCTCGTGCTCACCTTCCTCGCCTCGATGGTCGCGATCTTCGGGTGCCACAACGCCCGCCGGCGCGGGCGCGTCGTCAGGGCCGCGGGCATGGGAGGGCTGACCGTGGCCGCCTTCGCCGCCCTGATCGGCATCGCCCAGCAGACGCCGTACGACACCCTCATCCTGCAGATGGGCGCGGGGCTGGTCACCGGCCTGCTCACCGGCATCGCGGTCGTCGGCCTCCTGCCGGTGCTCGAGTCGCTCTTCAAGCGCACGACCGACATCACGCTGCTCGAGCTGACCGACTTCAACCACCCGCTCCTGCGACGGATGCAGCTGGAGGCGCCCGGGACCTACCACCACTCCCTCGTCGTCGCTCAGCTCTCTGAGAACGCGTGCAACGCGATCGGCGCCAACCCGCTGCTGGCGCGCGCCTGCGCCCTGTTCCACGACATTGGCAAGGCGGCCAACCCGGCGTACTTCACCGAGAACCTGCGCGACAGCGGCAACCCCCACAACGAGAAGGACCCC
>CAYNLL010000321.1:0-1486 GCA_964398015.1 uncultured Opitutaceae bacterium
TCCGTGGCGGGATTGATTGCCGCACTGTTCGGCGTCGCCCGTTTCGCCCGGTCCGCGGACGCTTACGGCCGACAGGACTGGACGGCGACCGCACCGATGGTAGCCGTTTGGTTCGGTTATGCCATGATCGCGATGACCCTCATGGTGTTCCTGATACGGGGGAAAAACTCATTCCGCCGCCAGATGATCGCCGAAGGGCTCGCCCCCTCCTCCCCGCAGACACCGGCCTCGATGAGGAAGCAGGTGGCTCTGGTGGCAGGTTTCCTCACGGGATCCTTCTGGGTGTTGATCTTCCTCGCCTGGCAGGCCGGCGACCGGCCTGTGGCCGCCGGCATCATCGGCGGGGCTGTTCTCCTGGGGACAGTCCCCTTCCTGCTCTGGCGCAATCGGCGCTTCACAGGCGACGAGACAAAGGCGGAGGGCTGGTACATCTCGTCCTGCGGCCTGATCTTCCTCGCCATCCTGAACTGGCGCCTCGATGTGTGGCTGGCGCCGCTCTACGGCGTCGGGGTGGACGCCATGGGGCGGCTCCTCCCCATGGCCATGATCCACTGGCTTTCCGCCGTCGTGATCGCTTGGACCGCCGCGTTGTTGTTCATCACCCAGGCGGACAAGCGGACCTGAATCCCTTCCTCCCGTGGGGCCCGCCGGGGGCGGCGGGCCGGGCGCGCTTGCGGGGCAAGAGCGCTTAAGGAAAGGATCAGGGGCGGTCCGTACCGATCCGCCGCCGGGTCGGATCCTCCTCCCCATTCCCGGGCCCGGCATTCGTCACCTGCGGCGAACCTCGCCCTCTGAATTCGAATCGGCATCGATTCAAAAACGATCCATTCCGAAACACGGGCCCCCTCGGAGCCGGACGCACGATATGAACATAACGTCGGTCCCGTTTGATTGACCCGACGGACACCGCCTCCGGCGTCAGAACGCGTTGGCCATTTGGGCGATTTCATACTCACTTTCGAGGAGCGAGAGAACCATGCTGCCACCAAGATTCACCGACGACGTCATCGTGAGGAGGCTTCGCAGGGTCATGTCCGCCGCGATGCTCTTCAGTTTTTTCATCACGCTCGCCAGCCAGCCAAGAAGCTTCTGGCTCAATCCCGAGACGGCGATTCGAGGCGACGGCTTGAGCATCCATGACCCCGTCAATCACACCTTCGAATTCTTCCTTGGCAATGGCTGGCAGCCCTTCCTCGCGGCGTTCTTGATCTATTTCGTGCTGACGAATGTGACCGTAGGCTTCTTGCCGAGAAAGGCCGCGCTCATCGTCATTCTTTCCGTCATCTTTGGCCATTTCTATGGGGCGACCAATTGGCTGGCGGTTCGCTGGCAATTGGGGTTCACCGGGGTCGGCCTTTTTGCCGTGCTCGTCAGCTCAGCCTTGGTGTTCGCGGTTTCAGCCGCACCCCACAATGTGTCCGGCATTATCGCTCGCCGGATTCGGTGGTTAATGGTCGCGGTGATGCTGATCGATCCGCTGCTCACA
>CAYNLL010000321.1:1496-4357 GCA_964398015.1 uncultured Opitutaceae bacterium
TCTTCTCTATCTGGGATACCTATCGTGCACTGCATCCGCTGCTCACACTCATCGGACAACCGGCCTCATATTGGCTGAACCCCGAAAGGGTTCACGAAGGCAATCCGTTTTGGCGCTGGGTGATGCAGCATGGTTGGTTCGCCTATGTCGCGGGTGACCTGATTTATTGTGCCGGTGCTTTTCTGCTGGCCTCGTCTTTGCCAGGGCGTTTGGGATGGATTTGCGGCTTGGGATTTATCTTCGGCCATTTCGTTGGAGGCTCAAATTGGCTCTTCTACGAATGGAGGCTCGGCATGGATGCACCCGTGATCTATGGAATCGCTATCAGTGCATCAATGGTGTGGCTGGCTCTTGCGCAGCCCATGACCCATGGCGCCAGGGACTCCTCGGCTTCACTCCTCCCAAAGCCCTGCGGGTAGATCCACCGGCGGCTGTCCATCAGCATTGCCACGGGCCCGAAGGAACGCGTCGACTTGTGCGCCGCCCCTTTTCCGGACACAAGAGCAACAAGACGGGCCGCGACTAAGCGACGGCCTCACCGAGTTCGTCGGTGGCCTGTTTGACAGCGTTGCGCACAGCCTTCTCCCAAGCTCGTGCTCCCGAATTCTCAACGCCAGCAGGGAAGAGTATGGGCCTCGAGGAGCTGACCATTCCTCCCTCGAGTCCAGCCGGGCCCCTTCTGAACCCCAGGACCGCATCCTGAGCCGAGCCTCCTTGGGCTCCGTATCCGAGCACCAAGAAGAGCGCGTGGGGCAACGCCGTGCGGATGCGCTCCGTGTCGCCCGCATGGGTGGCCGCGACGGTGACTCCGAGAGAGGACCATCCCGTGACGGGTCCCGGCAATTTCTCCTGCCATGGCGCGAGCGAAGAGGCCACGACTCCAAAGAATGGCCCTTCCGGCGTCGCCAGAGATTGATAGACTGACGAGTCCCGATTGCTGTTGCGGACAAGCACCACAACACCCCTATCGGCCTTCGAAGCTTCTTCCATGAAAGGTGCGATGCTTTCTGGGCCCAGGTAGGGGTTGACCGTCATCGCGTCCACGCAACACGGAGCCTCGGCAGTCAGGTAGGCCCGTGCATAGCCCCGCGCAGTGTCAGCAATGTCGCCCCGCTTCGCGTCAAGGAGCACAAGGAGACCGGCGGACCGCGCGTGTCGCACAACCTTCTCCAAAACCAGCCATCCGCGCCAACCCAGGCTCTCAAACAAGGAAGCCTGGGGCTTGATGACGGCCACACTTGGCGCGACGACATCAATGGTTCGGAGGCAGAACTCCTCCACGGACACCGCGGTTTCCGGATCCCCTGGAGACATGGGGCCCCTCCTGAACGGAGCTGGAATTCGATCGAGGTACGGATCCAGGCCGACGCAAAGCGGATGCCTGAGTTCCCTCATTCGCCCAATCAGCCGATCGCCAAAGCTCGCCATACCTCTTGCCTGTAAACCCCAATCGCGGTTTGGGTTCAAAGCATATTCGAAAGGGCGCGGGCTCTGTTTCGCAAAGGACCCCCTGTGAATTGCACGGGAGCACGGGCCTGCCTCGCCGGAGCGGGCCCAAATTTGTTGGACGACTCGGGCCGTAACGGCGACACTCCCATCATCCGAATGGCCCTAACAGGCCAGGTATGCTCAAGCTGACTCGACCTCATCGCAGGGACGCTATCGCTCGCTTGAATGCCAGTCTTTCTGCCATTGCGGGCTGAACGCGGGGCAGGCACTACCACCATGCGCATATCCGGGATTGGCCATGGCATGTTCGGCATCTCCGTGGCGGGCCTCGCCCTACTCTCTTTGGCATACGGCAACTTCGCGCCAATAATGGGGCCGCTTCCCGCATCGATTCCCTGGCCACAACTCTGGACCTACGGACTAGGCGCGATCCTGCTGGCTGCGGGCGCCGGCCTCCTCTTCGCGCGCACCGCCTTGGCGAGCGCGATGATTGTCGGCGTCTATGGGGCTGTCTGGGTCGTGTCGCGCGCCCGCCCCGTTTTTCCGAAACCCATGAGCGTCGGCTCCTGGTACGGATTGGCGGAAGCCCTGGGACCCCTGCTTGGGGCTTGGATACTCTACGCCTTGCTTCGCCGCAGAGTTGACCCGCCCGCGGCGGCCCTGATGGCGGGCGACGGCGCTCTGCGCGTCGCGCGGGTCCTTTTCGGCGCGGCCTGCGTGGCGTACGGCGCCGCGCATTTCGCCTATGCCTCGTATACGGCGTCAATGGTGCCGGCGTGGCTTCCCGGCCGGACGGGGATCGTATATCTCACTGGAGCCTGCCACGCGGCCGCCGGCCTCGGCCTTCTTTTCGGGATTCTCCCCCGTCTGGCGGCGACACTGGAGGCCATGATGCTGAGTCTTTTTGGTGTCCTTGTCTGGTTTCCGTGTTTTTTCGCGCAGCCCATGCCTGAATGGGCGCCTTCAAGGCAGATCCAATGGTCGGAGACCCTCTTGACCTTCCTGCTGGCGGGTTCGGCATGGATCGTCGCGGCGTCGCTGCGAAGCACCCCGTCGGGCTTCGCGCCGACCGCACGCGACGGTTCGGCGGCCACAACGAGGTAGTCTTAAATCGAGCACACAGTTGAGTTCACCGTGTGCGGTTGGCCCGGCGGCAAGTCGAGCGAGCCCGTGAGATGGCCCTCCGGCACATCCGCCAAAGGAAACCCGACGCACCGATTCTTGGACTTGGCCTCTCTAGCTGAAGATCCACTGGGGCGACATCCATCGTTCCAAAAGAGGCCCGTTTTGGAACAGTCACTGCGGCATAGGCAAAGCAACGCATATGCTTGATCCGAGTCGCTTGGACGTTCCCGTACGCCGGAGTCAGATATTGCGCAATGGCCGCAACTTTATAGCTACCAAACGTGTAC
>CAYNLL010000322.1:0-4346 GCA_964398015.1 uncultured Opitutaceae bacterium
ACCTCGACCTGATCCACTCCCATGCGCAGGGGAGGCTCGGGGCCATTGGGTGCTTCGTGGCGCGAAGGAGGCGGATCCCCTTCGTGGTCAGCATCCACGGGGGCATCTACGACCTTCCGGCCGAGGTTCGACAGGCGCTGAGCAGGCCCTCGGAGGGCGGTTGGGACTGGGGCAGGTTGCCCGGGCTCCTCCTTGGGGCGAGGCACCTGATGGAGCATGCGGACGCCATCATCGCCTTCAATCCGCGCGAGGCGGGGCTGATCAAGGCGCACCATCCGGGTCGTCGCGTTCTGACGGAGTCGCATGGCGTCCCGACGGCTCTCTTTGCGCGCGAATGCAAGCCCGCGGCATTGAAGGCCTTTCCCGAGATAAACAACCGGGAGGTGCTTCTCGTCCTCGGGAGGATCGATCCCACCAAGAACCAGGATTGGCTGGTTGCGCAGGCGGCGGAGCTCGTCCGTCGCCATCCCAAGATGCTCCTGATGTTTGTCGGCTCGGTCACCCACCACGAATATGGCAGCGCGCTCAAGGCGCGCATCCTCCGCGAGGGCCTGCAGGATGCCGTGAAGATAACGGGATGCCTCCCCGTGGGCGACCCCCGACTGGTGGGCCTCCTTCAGACGGCGAGGGCCGTGCTCCTGCCCTCAAAATCCGAGACGTTCGGGATTGTCATTGTCGAGGCCTGGGCCTCTGGGACTCCGGTGATCTCAAGCCGGAACTCCGGCGCGTCGGCGCTTGTGCAGGAGGGCGTGAACGGACTGCTCTTTGACTTGGACCGCCCGGAGACCTTTCACGCCGCGGTGGACCAGGTCCTGACCCAGCCCGAGCTGGCCGCGAGCTGGGGAGAGGCGGGCCGCTCCAGGGCGGTCGCCGAGTTCGACACCACCGTCTGTGTCTGCCGCATGAGGAAGCTCTACGAGGGGCTCATCGAGGAGAAAAATGCACTACGTCATCCTTCGCGACGATGATACGTCCGCGTTCACGCCGCCTGCGTGCCTTGAGCGCATCTACCGTCCCTTTCTGGACTTTGGCATGCCGGTCAACCTGGCGGCGATTCCCGAGGTACGAACGGACGTGAGGACGCCGGACGGGCTCCTCGAGGGTTACCTCACGTCAGGCCGGGGTCCGAACGTCCCTGTGGCGCCCCTCGGCATGGACGCGGGCCTCGTGGCCTATATCAAGGCCGAGACCGGATACCACATTGTGCAGCATGGCTGCCATCACGACATGTTCGAGTTCGGCAGCCCGGATCGAGGCGAGCTCGCGTACCGCCTCAACCGCGGGGCGGATGCCCTCCGCGAAGCGGGCTTTGATCGGCCCGTCGCCTTTGTCGCTCCCTATGACCGCCTGTCCCGAGCGGCCATTCTCGAGGTTGCCGCGCGCTTTGGCGTCATCTCAACCGGCTGGTTTGAGGCCGGCAGGATACCCCGCCGCTGGTGGGCGGCCTATGCGCTGAAGAAGTTGGGGAGGCGGCCCCACTGGAGGGCCGGCGGGGCGTGCCTGCTGAGCCACCCCGGCTGCCTTCTTTCATACCACCGTCCCCGCGAGGGGATGCTCGCGTCGGTCCGCCAGGCCGTGCTCGGGGCGCGGCTCACCGTCGTCGTCTTGCATTGGTGGGAATTCTTCCGCAACGGCGTCCCCGACGAAGGATTGATCGGCGTCGCGCACGAGGTCGCCGGCTGGCTTGCGAGCCGTCCGGATGTCCGCGTCGTCTCGTTTCGCGAGGTGGCCAGCGGCCGGGTCCCGATCAGCTGACCGAGAACACTGGCGCGCGGTTGAGGGCGTGCGCTCGCCCGGCCTGGGCGGTCATCAGCTCGTAGACGTGAGGAATGGCGGTAATGTTGTCAGGAACGTCGGAGTAATTGGTGAGCAGGCTCGCGTAGCTGTGGGGCGCATCGGGGTGGTAGCCGTGCATCGCGCGTATGGGGCGCTCCCCCATGTGGCTGGGGACGATGAGGACGCCCTCGTCGACGAGGAAGATCAGCTCGCCGAAGTGGCCGTCCGGAAACAGGGCGCCGAGCTCCTTCAATTCAGCGTCCGGCATGATGCGGCCCTCGGTGACGCCCTGAAGGCATTCCGTGATGAGGCGGCGCGCCTTGTCGCCGAAAAACCAGAACCGGGCCATCGTCGAGTCGTAGACCGCCGCGTAGTCCTTTCCCATCTTGACCGCGAGGGGCTCGAGGCGCGCCCGAAGGTCGAGAAGCCGGTCGCAGTTCGCCATGCCGTGGTCGCTGAAGACGGTGAGACGGACCTCCTCGTAGTGCTCGCGGGCGCAGGCCATGAGCTCGTCGAGCCAGGGTTCATAGGAGTTTAGCTTTGCCGGGACCTCCGGCGAGGTGTTGCCGACGCGGTGAAGCACCCCGTCGAGGTCGGGCCAGTACAGGAACCCGAGGTCGATTTCTTCGCGCCGGATGTCCGACATGAGCCCGTCGAGGTTCTGCCTCTCGCTCAGCTTGGGGTCGCTCACGTGCCAGGCGATCCCGCGCTCCTTCATGTGGTCGAAGATGTTGGGCCCCCGGTTCAGCCCGTTGGGCTGCAGCGGATTCTTCTTTTCCGAGAAATCGAAGAGCGAAATGTGCTCGAAGGGGATGTTGTAGAGGTCGAAGTAGCCCCGGAACTTGAGGACCACCTTGAGGGCACGGGAGAGCCGGCGCCGAAAGAAGCGCCGGCTGGTCAGGGCCCGCGGCAGCCAGCGGAGAGCCCGCAGCCTGCGGAAGGGCGAATGCGGGGGATCATAGACGAAGTAGCACCAGTTGCGGTGCTCCACGGGCCACCGGCCCGAGAGGATCGACGGTATGCAGGCCGAGCTGTAGCCGAAGACCGACCGGAGCTTGCGCCTCTCGGGCGCGTGGGAACGCGCGAAGGGATGGTCCTTGATGATTTCCCATCCGCAGGCGTCGATGAACACGAACAGGGGGAGGAACGGCTTCATGTGGGATCGGAACTCTCCGAGCTCGAGGGAAAGAGGAAGGAGCCGGGCTGGTGCCTGACCCGCCGTGATCCCGCGGAAGGCCGGTGCGCTCCGCCGGCGCCGTCCTCGGCCAGGATGATGAAGGCCTGGTCGTCGGCGATGTCGGTGTCGCCCCGGAAGCGGTTCAGCTCGGTCGCGAGCCTGTCGCGCAGGTCGGTGGCGTTCCGGCCTGGGCGGGCCTGCGCCTGCAGCCATGCCTTCAGCCGCTGCTGGCCGTAGATCTTCCCTGCCTTGTTGCGCGTGTCCGTGAGGCCGTCGGTGTACATGAGCAGGGTGGCGGGCGATCCCATGTGGGCGACATGGTGGGGATAGACGGTGTCCGGGAGCACGCCGAGGGGCAGCCCCTTTATGGCAAGGCTGGAAACGGAGCCGCCCCCGGCCGGGAAGAAGAATATGGGGCAATGCCCGGCGCTTGCCGCCGTCAGCTGCCGCTTCTTCAGGTCGACGAGCACGATCTGCGCGGTGATGAACATGGCGACGGCCGAGAGCTCCTTGTAGAGGAGCGCGTTGAGGCTGCTGAGGAGCTGGGAGGGATCGGAGCTGCGCGCTGCCAGGCCGCGCATCAGCCCGCGAAGGGTCGTGGCGAACAGGGCGGCCGGCACGCCCTTGCCCATCACGTCCGCGATCATGAGAAGGAGCGTATGGTCATTGATGGCGATGGCCTTGTAGAAATCACCGCCGACCTCGCTGGCGCTCTGCCATCCGCCCGAGAGGCTGAATCCCGCCGGCTGAGGAAGGACCCGCGGCAGGAGAAGATGCTGGATGTCCTTTGCGATCTCGAGCTCGCGCGCGACCACGAGGTTGCGCACCTCGCTCTTCTGGCGCCGGATGTTAAGGGTCTGGATCGCTAGGAACTCGGCGAACGCACGGATGACGTCGTCCTGGAGCCTTCCCAGGGGAAAGTCGCCGCTGCGCCTCCCGACCGCTATGGTGCCGACCAGCGTGCCGCCGAAGCAGAGGGGGCAGACCAGCCCGGCGCCCTCCGGGCCGACGGCCCGAAGCGGCTCGGACGGGTCGGAGGACTCGCGGATGTCGAATCTCATGCTGGTCTGGCTCGCGGCAACGGACGCCTCGATGCTCCCGGGCTCCTCTCCGGCCAAAGGAAGGTCTATCGGCTTGGAGAGCAGATCGGGCTCGGAGGCCGCCGAGACGAGCAGCCTGTTGCTCTCGGGGGCCAGCATGCGAAGGACATACCAGTCCGCTGAGGTGAGATGGAGCAGGTCGATCAGGAGGCGCCCTTCGAAGCTCGATGAAACCTTTTCGATGTGCCCCAGCTCGGCGCAGCAGCGGAAGACGGAGGAGAGGGTCTCGGAGCGCAGCTGGAGCTCCTCGGCCATCCGCGCCATCTGGGCCGTGAGGTCTGCGATGCGCTTCT
>CAYNLL010000323.1:0-4345 GCA_964398015.1 uncultured Opitutaceae bacterium
GCTTCACGCAGTCCTTCACGTTGGTGAGCTTCACGCGGCTGTTGCCGATCGGGCTGCCCCCGTGGCGGTGGAGCAGGTGCGCCGCGGCGCGGATCTCGGGGGTCACGGCGTAGCTCTCGCCGAGGAGGAGCCCCTTGTAGCCCCCGCGGTAGCAGAGGATCTGCGTCTCTGGGGCGATCTCGGTGTAGCGCTCGATGAGGCCGCCGACCGCGGAGCTGAGGCAGGGGGCGAGGCCGCCCGCCGTGAGGATGCCAACTTTGCGTGGTTTCACGCAGGAGACGGTGGGCGGGCCGGGCGCGAGCCGCAAGGGCGCAGGGCGGCGGGGCGGGCGCAAATTAGGAGCGGCGGCCCCCCGCATTACGGGCCTTCATCGCAGCCGTCCGCCCGTGCAACCGCCCCCGCTGGCGGCTAGGGCAGGATCTCCTTCGCGCTCCAGTCGACGTCCGGATAGCGCTTTGCGAAAACCTCCTTGAGCTTGAGCGTGAACAGGTGGTGCACGTCCTTCGCGGAGGCGACCCTGTCCCTGTCCTCCTGCAGCTTCCTCACCATCGCGCCCGTGGAGACGACGCCGGGCCTCGTGTCGGGGGCGACCTGGCCCATCGCGTCGACCAGCACGGCGACGGCGTTGAGGATGTCGACCTGCGGGG
This sequence comes from uncultured Opitutaceae bacterium, assembly GCA_964398015.1. Taxonomy (GTDB): domain Bacteria; phylum Verrucomicrobiota; class Verrucomicrobiia; order Opitutales; family Opitutaceae; genus Palsa-1447. The sequence goes on from CAYNLL010000323.1 coordinate 648, forward strand.
CGCGCATGCGGCTCCTGAGCTCGGCCAGGCGCGGCGTGCCCTGCATCGACGCGTCCTCGCGCCCGAGCTCGCGGTAGAGCTCGGCCGCATCGGCGCACACGGCCTGGTAGGAATCAAGGATCGCGTCGATGTTCGCGGCGAACTGCACCGCCTCGGGATCCACGCCGTCCTTTGAGAACCGCGACAGGGACTGCCTGAGGACGCCGAGCCTGTGGGCCTCGTTGCCCAGCATCACGATGTCCGCGCCGCCGATGAGGGAGGGGATGCGGTCCTTGTTGTCGGCGTTCATCTGCGAGCGCACCTGGCCCACGAGGCCGAGGTAGCTGCGCGTCGCCTCGCCGCTGAAGCCCGGGGCGACGGCGTCCGCGGCCCGCAGCAACGGGCAGGCGATGCACCCGGCCAGCATGCTGGCGGCTACGGCCAATCGAAGCGCCTTCATGGCCGCCATGCTCCGCATTTTGCCGGTGTGCGGCAAGTGGAATCCCACCGGGAAAGGAGGGGGGCGCTTTTGTGCTGACAGCCCCCGCGGCACCGGAAATCCTTTCCGCAATGCCCTTTACGCCGCGGTCTTTCACGGCGGCGCTCGCGCCGGCCCTGCTGTGCCTCCTGGGATTCCCCGCCGGCCTGCGCGCCCAGGTGACGGAGGTGCCCCAGACGATCGACCCGGGCCACGTGCTGGTGAGGATGGACGCCATCTCCTTCGGCGCGCAGCAGGACGCCGCGGCCCCGAACCAGTACCAGGCGCTTGCGCTCGGCACGACCGTCGTCTCCGCCGGCATCACCAGCACGCTCGACGTCGAGTTCGGGGCCCAGCTCTTCCTGCACGACACGTTCACGACGGCCGGGGCCAGCCACTCGGAAAGCGGCATCGGGGACCTCCAGCTGCGCACCAAGTGGACCTTCTGGAGCGACCCGTCCTCGGGCGAGGCCGCCGCGGTGATCCCCTACGTGATCGTTCCCACCGGCTCGAGCGGGGTGGGGGACACGGCCAGGGGCGGGGGACTGATCGTGCCCTGGTCGATGGACGTCGTGGGCGGCCTCAAGGCGGGGGCGATGCTCGAGTGGGACGAGCTGCGCAACGAGGCCAACACGCGCTACGACACCCGCTGGTACGGCAGCGCCTTCGCGCAGTTCGCCCTGCTCGGGACGGTGAGCATCTACGGCGAGTCGACCCTGAGCGCGTCGACCGCGGGGACGTCGGCCGACTCCGGGACCGTCGGCGCCGGGGCGACCCTGAGCGTCTCGAGCAACTTCAAGTGGGACTTCGAGGTCAGCCGGGTGATCGGCCCCGGCCGCAACCAGTGGAACGAGGACCTGCGCTTCAGCTGGAGGCTGTAGGCGGGCGTCAGGTCTCCTCGAAGTCGGTGAGGATGGAGAACCGGAAGGTCGAGCCCTCGCCCACGCGGCTCTCGACGGAGATCGTGCCGCCCATCAGCTCGCAGAGGCGCTTGGAGATGATCAGGCCCAGGCCCGTGCCGCCGCGGCGGCGCGTGGAGGAGCTGTCGACCTGGCTGAAGGGGAGGAAGAGGCCGTCCAGCTTCTCGGAGGGGATGCCGATGCCGGAATCCTTTATCGCAAAGAAGAGGCGCGCGACGCGGCGGGGCGAGCCCGGCTCTATGGGCTCGCCGCGGGCGCACGACACCTCGAGCGAGACGCCGCCCCGCTCGGTGAACTTGAGGGCGTTGCCGATCAGGTTGGTGAGGATCTGGCGGATGCGCGTCTCGTCGCTGTTGACGATGTCCGGGACGCCGGCGTCCACCTTGAAGTCCAGGGCGAGCGCCAGCGAGCGGGCCTTCGGCGCGAAGAACCCGCAGATGTCCTGGACGCACAGCCGGACGGGGAACGGCGCGTGCTCGATCTCTATCTTTCCCGAGTCGATCTTCGAGAGGTTCAGGATGTCGGCGATGATCTTCTCCAGGGCGAGCCCGCTGGAGTTGATCATCTCGACCTGCTCGCGCTGGTCCAGGGTAAGGGTCGTCGAGGAGAGCATCTTGGAGAACCCGACGATAGCGTTGATCGGCGTCCGAAGCTCGTGGCTCACGATCGCGAGGAACTCCGATTTCGCGCGGTCGGCGGCCTCGGCCGCGTCCTTGGCCCGGAGGAGGGCGGCCTCGGCCTCCTTGCGCTCGGTGATGTCGTGGCCGACGGCCTGGTACTCCATGGTCGTGCGCTCGTCGTCCTTGATGGCCCTCTGGGTCCAGCGGATCCACAGGCGCCTGCCGTCGTCGAACGTCATCTCCGTCTCGAAGGTGTAGGGCTCGTCGGCGATCGCCGCCCCGGGCGCGAAGTAGGGGAAGGCGATCCCCACCAGCTCGGTGCGCTTGCGGTTCACGGCCCGGGCGTAGGCGCCGTTGACGAACGTGATCTTTCCGTCGTTCTTGTAGCGGCAGATGAGGTCGGGCTGGTCCTCGACGATGCCCTTGTAGCTGGCCTCGACCTGCTGGAGCGAGCGGGCCATCCGCTCGATCTTGCGCGCCAGCCCGATGATCTCGTCCGAGTCCGACTCCTCGTCGGCCATCGGGGCGTCCTCGATCTTGACCGCGCTCGTCGTGTCATGGAGGGACCGCAGGGCCTTGACCAGGGTCTGGTCCCAGACGTAGCCCGCCAGGATCAGGAGCATGCACCCGGTGATCGCGAAGCCGATGATGTAGAGGGTGGGTCCGAGGCGCTCCCTCACCTGCTCGTCGGTGATGATGAGCACCCACGCCATGATCAGGGCAGAGGCCAGGATGAGGACGTACAGGGATTTTCTTTTCATTGAGGAGGAAAGCGTCACGGGAACTTTGCGCGAGGGGCCCATCGGAGTCGAGTACGGATGTGTCCCAACGCGTGGGTCTTAGGACGCAAAGAAGGGATTGTGGCGCTTCTCCTGGCCGACCGTGGTGAGGGGGCCGTGCCCGCACGCGAGGACCGTGTTCCTAGGAAGGCTGAGGATCTTCTCGACGTCGTTTCGGTACTGGTCCTCGAAGTGGGCGGCGCTTCCCCCGATCGAGCACGAGAATAGGGAATCGCCGACGATGGCGAGCGGGTAGCTCAGCCCCGTCACGTAGAAGGTCGTCTGGCCCTGCGAATGCCCCCAGGTCGACAGGGTCTTGATCGCTATCCCGCCGATGTGGAAGTGGGCGTTCTCCCTGAACACCTTGGCGCCCGGTTGGGCCGCGGGCTCCCGCTCGCTCGCCCAGACCTCGGCCCCGGTCTCGCGGGCCAGGCGCGCCAGGTCCGCCACGTGGTCCTCGTGGGTGTGCGTGATGAAGATCATTTGCAGGCGCAGGCGCTCCGAGCGGATGAGGTCCAGCATGCCGCCGCAGTCGGCGCCCGTGTCGAAGGCGGCGGCGTTGCGCGCCCGGGAGTCCCAGACCAGGTAGCTGTTCACGGTCAGGTCCTCGTAGGGGGTGTTGAAGATGGAGAACCCGTGGGGGAAGACGGGGACCTCGGGGTACCACTCCTTGTGGGCGAGCTGCTGGAGGGCGTCCGGGCCTAGGCCGAGGTGGCGGGCCACCCGACGGATCACCGCGTCGAGGAGCTGGCCCGACTTCACGGCCTGGAGGTCGTCGCGCGACACCCCGGCGCGCGCGCACAGGTCCTCGTCCGAGAGGCCGTGGCCGCGCTGGGCCTTGCCGATCACGTCGGTGAAGTTGTCCTCAATCGGGATTCGAGCCATGCCCCAGCACCTTGCGGTGGGCCAGACCTTCCGGTCG
>CAYNLL010000324.1:0-4342 GCA_964398015.1 uncultured Opitutaceae bacterium
CGGAGGGACGCCCCCAGGAAAAACGCGACGACAGCGGCCGACCGGCTGAGCTGGAGCATTTTTGGGAGTTTCCGGGCGGCGGGCGGCTTGTCACGCGAATTGGGTGCGCGCCGTTCGGGCCGCTGCCGCGGCCTCCCCGTGCGCCGGCGCGTCTCTCCGCCCTACGGATGCACCCCGGCCGGCGCGCGGCTCCCCGGGCTCATGGCGAGCGCCTCCAGATGGTCCATGACCGAGACCACGGGACCCGGGCTTCCGTCCGCGTTCCAGGCCTCGCGTTCCGGTGCCCAGTACATGACCCCGAGGCCGCGCGGCGCCTTTTTGACCGTGTTGACGATGTCCGCCATGTACTGCAGCCGGCCCTCGGGCGTCTCCGGCCAGAGCATGCACGGGTTGTCCGGGATGTGCGAGCGCCCGTAGCCCGTCTCGACGACGAGGAAGTCCCTGTCGTAGCGCTGCGCGCACCGGTTCATGTTGTCCCAGACCTGGTCAAGGGTCCCGTGGCCCCATTCGGGGTAGAAGCTCTGCGCGATGATGTCGTACGGGACGTGCGCCTCGTCGAGGTGGTCGAAGAACCATTTCGTCACGGCCCAGTTCGCGCCCTTGTCGATGTGGAGGGCGATCCGGGGCGGGGTGTCGCCCGCGGCCCTCCTCACGCCCCGGATGCCCGCCTTGAGGATCCGCGTGAGATGGTTCCATTGCGAGGCCTCGTCGTAGGGCTCCGGCGGGTTGTACTGCGTCGAGCCCGGGACCTTGAGCTGCGCCACGGGCCAGAGCGTCCCGCGGGTGATCTCGTTTCCGACCTGGACCCAGTCCGGCATGGCGCCGGCGTCCTTTAGCCGCTTCACGGTGTCGTAGGTGTACGCCTCCACCCGCGCCTCCAGGGCGTCGATGCCGAGACCGCGCCATGCAACCGGGATCTCCTGGTGCTGCGGGTCGGCCCAGGTGTCCGACAGGTGGATGCAGAGCAGGAAGGTCGCCCCCTGGGCCTTGATGCGCTGGGCCAGGGGAATCGCGGCCTCCAGGGTGTTGTGGGGCGCCTTCCGGACGGGGTCCACGAAGACGCGCACGCGGAAGGCCGTCCACCCGTGGCGCGCGAGGAGGGTCAGCTCGTCGCTCGCCACGCCGTTCTCCTGGTAGACGCGGGGGCTCGCCGGGCCCCGGAGGCGGGGCGCGTCGAGCGCGGAAATGTCGGCGCCGAGAACGAACCTCGCGCGTGTGGCGGCGGGCGGCCGCGTAAGGGCGCACGCCGCAAGGAGGGCCAGCGCCGCGAGCCCCAGGGCCACGCGGGGCCGCAGGGCGCCTCTCTTGGAATCAGTCATGGTGGGGCCTCCGGGTTTCATCCTGGGTCGCGTGTCGCGAGGGGAGGGACAGGCGATCAGAAAGGTCGCCCCTGCTCAAACACGATCGCGCCCCGCCGAGGCCCCTTGACTCGGCCGGACGCCTGCGCTCACTGGACGGGCATGCGCATCCGCGCCCTTCCCCTGCTCGCGGCGCTGGCGGTGTCGCCGGTCCGCGCGGCGGAGGCCCCGCCCGCCGCTGCCGCCCCGCTGGACCCCGACATCCAGGGGATCGTCGAGGGCATCTCCGCCGAGCGTATCCAGCGCTCGATCTTCGTCCTGGCCAGCTTCAAGACTCGCCACACGCTCTCGGACCCGCTCCCCAGCGGCGATGGGATAGGCGGGGCTGCCTCCTGGATCCGCGCGGAGTTCGACAGGGTCTCCAAGGAGTCGGGCGGGCGCCTGAGCGTCGACCTGGACACGTTTGACCAGCACCCCGCGCCGCCCCGCATCCCGGTGGCGGTGCAGATCACCAACATCGTCGCCACTCTGCCCGGCACGGACCCGGCGCCCGGAAGGGTGCTCGTCGTGAGCGGGCACTACGACTCGCGGGCCACGAACCCGCTGGACGCGACGAGCCCGGCCCCGGGGGCTGACGACGACGCCTCGGGTACGGCGGCGGTCCTCGAGCTCGCCCGTGTGATGTCGGGCTACAAGTTTGGCGCCACGATCGTGTTCCTCGCCGTCGCCGGAGAGGAGCAGGGGCTCAACGGCTCGACCCACTGGGCCCAGGGGGCGAAGGACAGGCACCTCGACATCGAGGCCATGCTCGACAACGACATCATCGGGAGCAGCCGCTCGGAGTCGGGCGCCGTCGACCGCTCGAGCGTCAGGCTCTTTGCGCAGGGCGTCCCCCCGGTTCCTGCGATGGACGACGCCCTGGTCGCCCTCGTCAGGGCCGGCGGCGAGAACGACACGCCCCCCCGCGAGCTCGCGCGTGCGGTAAGGGAGATCGCCGCGTCCTATGTGCCCTCGATGAGGGTGAGGGTGATCTACAGGATCGACCGGTACCTGAGGGGGGGCGACCACCTCCCCTTCCTGGAGCGCGGCTATCCCGCCGTGCGCTTCACCGAGCCCGCCGAGGACTTCCGGCGGCAGCACCAGGACGTGCGGGAGGAGAAGGGCGTCGCGTTCGGCGACACGCCCGACCACGTGGACTTTGCGTACACGGCCGACGTCGCGCGGGTGAACGCGGCCGCGCTCGCCGTCCTCGCCCGGGCGCCCGCACCGCCGCGCGGCGTCCAGATCGAGACGGCGAGGCTGGAGAACGACACGACGCTCAGGTGGGAGCCGAACGCCGAGGCGGACCTCGCCGGCTACAGGATCGTCTGGCGGGAGACCACCGCGCCCTTCTGGGAGCATTCGCTGGATGTCCCCAAGGGCACAACCCGCACGACCGTCGCCGGCGTGTCGAAGGACAACGTGGTCTTCGGCCTGGAGGCGTTCGACAGCGCGGGCCACGCGAGCCCGGCGGTCTTCCCTAGCGCCCGCAGGACGCTCTAGAGGTTCTTCCTCAGGAAAGCCTCCACCTTGGAGTAGAAGGCCACCGCGTCCTCGACGTGGCGGAAGCCGTGGCCCTCGTCCCTCTCGTAGAGGTACTCGTAGTCCTTGTGGTACTTGTCGAGCTGGGCCTTCAGCTCAGTCCATTGCGCGAAGTTAACGCGGGCATCATTGTCGCCGTAGGCGTTGAGCAGCGGCACGCGGATTCTCTCGACGAAGTTGACGGGCGAGTGGTCGTACAGGAACTGATGGTCATCGCCGATAGCGTTTCGGTAGAAGCTGAGCATGCCGGGGTCCTCGCCCGCGCCCTTGCGTCTGACGAGTTCCACAAGATCGGAGACGCCCACGTAGTTGATCCCGCATTTGTAGAGCTCGGGGGTGTACACGAGGCCCGCCAGCGTGGCGTATCCCCCGTAGCTGGCGCCGAAGATCGCGACCCGATTCGGGTCCGCGTAGCCCTTGTCGATCGCCCATTTCACGCTGTCCGACAGATCGTCCTGCATCTTCCCGCCCCACTGCCTGTAGCCCGCGTGCAGGAATTTGCTGCCATAGCCTCCGGAGCCGCGGAAGTTGACCTGCAGGACCGCATATCCACGGTTGGCCAGGAGCTGAACCTCGGGGTCGAAGCCCCAGTCGTCGCGGGCTCCGAACGGTCCGCCGTGCGGATGGATGATCAGCGGGCCCGGTTTCCCGGGGACGGAGTCGATCGGGAGGGTAAGGTAGCCGTGGATCGTGAGGCCATCCCTCGCCACGAACGATATCGGCGCCATGGGCGCCATGGTTGCGGGGTTGATCTTCGGGCCCGCGGTGGTCACAAGGCCCATCGACCCCTTGGTGAGGTCGAGGAGGTAGTAGGCACCCAGATCGCGGTCGGAATGCGTCCTGAGCAGAATCTTCGTCTCGTCGTCCGAGAGGGTGGCAAGGATTACCTCCTGATTTGGGAACGAGCGTTCCAGTCTCGCCCACAGGCTTGCGTACTTGGCGTCGAACCAGTGGATATGGCGCCTGTCGGTCGTGTAATTCAACCCGAGCAGGCGCCTGCCGTCCGGAGAAAATATGAGGCCGTCAATTTCGCCCTCTTCCGGCGTGAAGAGGGCGGGCCCAAGCGTTTCCGTCGCAGGATCAAAGACGCGCAGCGCGCCCGCGTCGGAGCTCTCGTGGTCGACGATGTAGACGCCCGGTCCGTCCGCCTCGAATCCCTCGACATCCCAGGCCTCGGCCTGCGCGGTGAACCTCCGGATCGTTCTCCACGGGTCCGTCGTCTTGTCGCGATAGACGAACTCGGAGAAGTTGCCGATGCTCCGATACGCGGCGCGCACCTCGCCCGCGAGGTCGAAGCGGAAGTCGCTGAGCGAGGTGCGGCTGTCGCCCTCGCCCGCATTGCAGACCAGGGTGCGCTTCCCGTTGAGGACGCTCACTCTCATGATCATCGACGCGCCCGACTGGTTCTCGTCCTTGAAGTCGGAGTCGGTCGTGTAGCCATGGACATAGACCTGATTCGGATC
>CAYNLL010000325.1:0-4311 GCA_964398015.1 uncultured Opitutaceae bacterium
CCCGGCGCAAAGCCCCAAGGTTGTGCCGGATCCGGAATTGCGCGCGGAGATTACTGTGGATCAGGAGCTTGACGCCGCGCAAAGACCAAAGTTCCGGTAAGTTCGCGTCCTCCCGGGGCCCCGGGCACCGGCGCCGCGCTCCCGCGCGCAAGGGGTGCATTCCCGGGGAACGAGGCGGGGCGGGCCTACGGGACCGCCTTGAACTCGACGCCGAGCTCATGAAGCAGGAAGGAATAGATGTCGGTGCGCTCGGCGATCACCTCGTCGATCGGGTCGCCCATGCCGTGCCCCGACGACGTGCTCGTGCGAAGGAGGATGGGGTTGGCCGAGGCGTTCGCCGCCTGGAGCCGCGCGCAGAACTTCCTGGAATGCCAGGGGTCCACGCGGGGGTCGTTGGCTCCGGAGGTCAGCAGGATCGAGGGGTATTTCACCCCGTCCACGACGTTGTGGTACGGCGAGTAGGCGAGCAGCGCCTTGAACTGGGCCGCGTCCTTGACCGAGCCGTACTCCGTCACGTTGAACGCCCCATTCGTGGTGAGCTCGGACCGGAGGGCGTCGTAGATGCCCACCCTGCTCACGACCGCCCGGTAGAGCTCCGGGTGCTGCGTGAGGGCCGCGCCCATCAGCATCCCGCCGTTGCTCTCGCCGAAGATCGCCAGATGCGCGGGCGCCGTGTACTTGTGCTCGACCAGCCACAGCGCGCAGGCGTGGAAGTCGTCGAAGACATTCTGCTTGTTGACGAGGTTTCCCGCGCGGTGCCATTCGTCCCCGAACTCGCCGCCCCCGCGCACGATCGCGATGGCGTATACCCCGCCCTGCTCGAGCCACACGCGCCTCGAGGTCGAGAAGGCCGGCGACATGCTGATCCCGAATCCTCCGTAGCCGTAAAGGATGGTCGGATTCGCACCGTCGAGTTTCAGCCCCTTCTTGCGGATGATGTCGAGGGGGACCCTCGTGCCGTCCTTGGACGTCGCATATTCGCGGACCACCTCGCAGTCCGAGAAGTCGGCAAGGGTCTTGGTCACCAGCGCCGTCTTGCGCAGCTCCCCCGACCCCGAGGTGAACTGGTACCATTCGGGCAGGGTCAGGTAGCTGCCGCTCCGGACCAGGACGTCGTCGCCCCCCACGCTCACCATCCCCGAGATCGCCGAGATCGGGGGCACCGGCATGTCCGGCAAGCGCCCGCCGGAAAGGTCGAAGACGCGCACCTGCGACGGCCCGCCGAGGAGTGCGTTCACGTAGAGCCTCGAGGCCGTGGGGAGAAAGCCCTCGATCGATCCGTCGGACTCCTTCACGACCTCGACGGCGCGGTCCAGAGCCGCGCCCCCGTCGAGCGGAAGGCGCAGGATCTTGCCCTTCGGCGCTCCCATCCGCGACAGCATGTAGATCGCGTCGTCCTTGCCGAAGGCGTATTGGACGACCTTGTCGCCAAAGCGTGTCACCTGGAACCAGGGGAATCCCGGCAGGGCCGACCGCAGGTAATAGGCCACCTCGCCCCCGTCGCCGTTCTTCACCTCGGCGACGACCCACTTTCCGTCCTCCTTGGTCTCGAGGGCGATCTCCGCGATCTTCGGAAGCTCGTTGCCCAGCTCGTACGTGTCGGCGTCCGTCGAGGTCCCGATCCTGTGGTACCACACCTGCTGGTAGAAACCGGCGTCCTCGGGCGCGTGCTCGGTGCCCCTCGGGTAGCGCGTGTACCAGAACCCACGGCCGTCGGGGGCGAACGCGGCGCTGCCGCCGCCCGTGCCCTTCTGGACGCCGGGGATCACCTCGCCCGTCTCGCTCGCGGTCGCCACGTCGAAGACATGCAGGTCGCCCGACTCGCTGCCCCCCTTGGAGAGCGAGACGGCGATCTTGCCCCCGTCGCCGGACACGACAAACCAGTCGATCTCGGTGCCGCCCTTCGCGTCAATCGCGTTCGGATCAACCAGGACATGCTCCGTCGTCACGTCATCGGCCGAGGTCAGCGTGACGATCATCGGCTGCTGGAGCTTGGGGTCGTCCTTGTAGGCGAAGAGGAGCCCCGCCCTCTTCTGCACGACGACGTAGGAGGTCGAGTTGGACCTCATCAGGCGGCCGATCCTCGCCCCCACCTCGGCCCTGTGGGGGAGAGCGTCAAGGTATCCCCGGGTCCGGGAGTTCTGCGCGTCGCTCCAGGCCTTGACGGCCGGAGCGGCGGAATCCTCCAGCCAGCGGTAATTGTCGGTGATCTTGGTCCCGTGGTAGACGTCCACGACGGGGACCTTTGGGGTCGCCGGTGGCGGGACCAGTTCGGCGGCAGCCGGCGCGAACCCGATGGACGAGAGCAGCAGGACCCTGATGAACGTGCGCATCCGGGCGTTCTAGACGAAGGGCGGGCGACAGCAAGGGGGTTTCGGGGCGCCGCGCGGCGCCCCCGGGCGCAGCCGCCGGCCTACGACTCGCGCGCCTGCTGCACCTCCAGCCTGAGCGCCGAAAGCGAGACGAAGATGTCCCGCAGGAACATGATGAGCGACGCCACCAGGAGCGCCATGGCCCCGAGGAACAGGATGAGCATCAGCACGGCAGGCTCCACGTGCAGCGTGGCGCCGACGAAGATCGTGATCACCAGGCCGGCCGAGGACAGCATGCTGGCGGTGGCGAACGTCAGCGCCCACCGCACGATCTTGGCGCGCCGCCACGTGAGCTCCAGCTGAAGCTCCAGCTGGCGGCGGGCCGCGGGCTCCGCCTGCCGAAGCTGCGACGCGTAGACCCGCGTGCGGTCGATGATCCGCCCCATGCGGTTGGTCATCGTTAGGAGCAGCAGTCCAAGCCCGGAGATCAGGATCACCGGCGTCGTCGCGGCCTGGATGATCGGCAGCAAGCTGCTGGCGGGGAGGGCGTCCATGGAATGGACAACACCAAGGCCTCTTCCGCGGCCCGAAACAATGCTAATGTTCCCGCCGCCGCCGGGCCGGGATTGACCTCTCGGCCCCCGCGCGGACACCCTTTTGCGCCCGACGCCAGACCGCCGGCCCGGCCACGGCACCCTTGGACCGATACCAGCCCACGCCACCCTTGAGAGCCACCCTCCTCGCCCTCTGCCTTCTCCTCTTGCCGGCGGCCGCCCGCGGCGCCGACGCCTACGGCCAGCAGGTCGCGGATTCGCGGGCGCGCCGGGTCGCCGAGCTTACGAAGCCTGAAGGATGGCTCACCCTGATCGGCCTGCACTTCCTCGATCCCGGCTCCAACACCGTGGGGAGCGCCCCCGGCAATCGGATCGTTCTTTCCGCGGGTCCGGCTCAGTTCGGCACCGTGGAGGTTTCGACGGCGGGGGTCGCGACCTTCACGCCTTCCCCCGGCGCCGACGCGAGGATCGACGGCCTTCCCGCGACTCGCACGGTGCTCCATCCCGCCGACGAGGCCGCCAGGCCGACGCTCGTCTCATCGGGGACGGTCAGCTTCTTCCCGATACGGCGCGGCGGCAGGCTGGCGCTTCGCGTGAGGGACAGCGCGTCCGGGCGCCGGACGCATTTTCTGGGCCTGGACTACTATCCCACCGACCCCTCATGGAGGATCGAGGCGAAGTGGGTGCCGTTCGATCCAGCGCACGTGGTCGCGATCACCAATGTCCTCGGCAACGTTTCCCAGGAGAGGGCGCCCGGAAAGGCCGTGTTCCAGCGCGACGGCCGCACGTACGAGCTGATCCCCGTTCTCGAGGGGCCCGGCGATCCGCTCTTCTTCATCATCGGCGACGCCACGAGCGGCGCAACCACCTACCGGATGCGCTTCCTCGAGGCGGATCCTCCCAGGGATGGCAGGGTGGTGCTCGATTTCAACCTGGCCGAGAACCCGCCGTGCGCCTTCACGCCCTTCGCGACATGCCCCCTGCCGCCGAAGGGGAACCGCCTGGCCCTGGCGATCACCGCGGGCGAACGCAATTACCAAGGCTCGCACGACTGAGCCCGCCGCCCCAGGCGAGGACGTCCGCAAATCCCAAAGAACAATGCCGGCATCGACCCTCACGCACCTCGCCTGCGCGTCCTGCGCCGCCGAGCACCCCGCAGACCGCCTCCAGAATCTCTGCACGGCATGCGGCATGCCCCTGGTCGCCCACTATGACCTCGAGCGCGCGGCGCGCACGATGACGAGGGAAGGCCTTCGCGGGAGGGAACGGTCGCTCTGGCGCTATGCGGAGGTCCTGCCCGTCCTCGACGGTGGGCGGCGCGTCTGCCTCGGGGAGGGATGGACGCCCCTGCTCCGTGCGGACCGCCTGGGGGCGCTGGCGGGGGTCGACCGCCTGTACATCAAGGACGAGGGGACGAACCCGACCGCGAGCTTCAAGGCCCGCGG
>CAYNLL010000326.1:0-4296 GCA_964398015.1 uncultured Opitutaceae bacterium
CGGCGAGCGCCAGCTGCCAGCGTTCCTCCGCGATTCGGAGCTGCTCGCGCAGCTCCTTTTCCTCCGTGACATCTCGGTTAAGCCCAATCACACGCGCGGGCCTGCCGTCCGGGCCGTGCTGCACGAATCCCCGCGCCTCGATGTGGAGCACGCTCTTGTCGGGGAGCACGATCCGGAACTGGTCCTCGTAGCTCGGCGCGAGGCCGTCGCGGACCTCCTCCGCCGTCCGCGTCGTCGCGGCCCGGTCATCGGGGTGCACGGACCGCTTCCAGTCGTCCTCGGTGCCGCTGAAATCCTCCCTGTCGATGCCGTAGATCTCAAACATCCTGTCGTCCCATGCGAGGCGGTTGGTCCGCAGATCCTTTTCCCAGACCCCGTAGCCGGCCGAGCCGAGCGCGAACTTCAGGCGCTCCGCCAGCGAAATCATCTCGATCGCGGATTTCCTCTCCCGCGTGACGTCGCGGTCGATCCCCACGACCCGTGTGACCTTTCCCTCCGCGTCGCGGCGGATGAACCCCCTCGACTCGATATGGCGCACCTCCCCGGCGGGGGTGATCAGCCGGTAGGTGTTGTCAAAATGCACCGCGGAGACGAGCTCCTGCTTCACCTTGGCCAATGCCCGCTCCCGGTCCTCGGGATGAAGGAGCGACTCCCACACGCCGTGTCGGCCCCGGTGCTGCGCCGGGTCTAGGCCATAGATCGCGCATTGCCGCTCGTCCCAAATGGAATGGCCCGTGAGCGGGTCCCAATCCCAGACACCGCAGCCCGACGACTGCAGCGCGAGCTGGAGGCGCTCGTTGCTCTCGCGCAGCTCGAGCGTCCGCTCGGACACCTGGAACTGGAGCGAGGCGGCCTGTTCCTGCATCCGCGCAAGAAGGGCCGTCCTCTCGTCCGAGGCGTCATCCCTGCGCCGGTCCAGGCGCTCCATCCTCAGAAGCAGCACGAGGACAAGGCCGAGAAGTCCTACCGAGAAGATCGCGATGAAGAAGACCGTCTCGGTCTGCAGGGCCGAACCCTTGCGGGCATCCCAGCCGGCCTGCAGAGCGAGAAGGCAGGGGGGAACGAGCAGCGCCGCCGCGAGCAGTCGAAGGGCGATGAAACCGACGGGGCTGCCGCGGCGAAAGACCTGCAGCTGGGGTGATTCCAGGCGGCTTGACGCCAGGCTCAGCCCGAGGAGCAGGAAGGCGAGGGCGCTCGCCGGGCCCATCAGGCCGGAGTCTGCGCCTGGCGCCAGCCGGTGGAAGACCAGGAGCACGAGCAAGCCGAGGCTGGCGACGGCAAGGCCAAGCCAGCTTACCCCATCGAATGCGGAGCGCCTGGGGCGGCCCAGCATCGCCAAGGCGGCCGCGACGAGAAGGAGCGGCCCGGCTTCGCCCATCACGATGCGCTGAACGCCCTGGAGCGCGCCGGAAGGGGCCAGGTCGCCGTGCAGCCTCAACGCCCGGACGACGGCGCCATCGCCGAGGCGCAGGGCGGTGGCGAAGGCTTCCGTCAGGGTGACGCCGGCGATTGCGGCGGCGCAGAGCCAGGTTGCGAACCTGCCGCCGCGGCTGAGTCCAGCGCCGCAGACGAGCGCCGCCGCGCCCCCGAGAAGGAGGCAGGCGGCGGTTCCGGGCCCCATCCGCCCCGATGCCTTGCCGAAGTCCAGGACCTGCGGGGTGCCGAGGATCCAGCCGGCTAGGGCGCCAGCGGCCAGAGCGCAGACCAGCCCGGCGGCTAATCTTGCGGGCGTGCTCAATTTGCCGACGGACGTCATTAGGCGGTTATTTCGAGGATAGTGTCCCATCGAGCGGCCCCGCAAACCATTCCTTTGCATGAGGCCACCAGGTGGCCGGCGATCGCCATGCGCCGGCAGATGCCGGACGGGAGCACGAGCCGGTTCAGGCTGCGTTCAGGTGGCGGCTGGCGAAGTGCTCCACCGGGCGCCGCTCGTAGGGAAGGAGCGCGCGGAAGGGCAGGGGATCGAAGATGACCCGCGGATTGGGCAGCGGCGGGGCGCGAAAGATCGGGCGGCCCCAAAGGATGTCGTAAGCCTGTGCTCCCTTGCGCTTCGGTTCGTGAAGCGCTCGCGCATCTGCGATGTATGACGGGGTAGTCATGGCCTTTGATCCTGCACCAGATATCGGCACATGGGGCCCGCACTTTACGTGCTTTTGCGCTGGGACGGCGGCCCGAACGACCGGTCCGCGGAGGCGCGGGCCGGGGCAGCGCCGGGCAAAACCACTTGAGCCGGGGAGCGATGGCGCATAAATGATTGAATGGCAGGGCGGTGGCCCACCCGTTGCACCCGCTCCCACCGCCCCCCGTGATGCCGAACAAAATCATAGCCGTCGACCTCGACGACACGCTGAATAACTTCACCGAGACGCTGATGGGCACCTCGTTCGTCCACGGCGGCGCCTACCCGTTCTCTGAAGAGGTCTTCTTCGCCTACATGGCGAGGGTGCGCGGGGCGCCGAGGGACGAGGGCGATCTGCTGAGCACGGAGTATGCGTTCTTCAAATACAAGATACACCAGCGCTGCTACGAGCTGGCGAGCGCTAGGGCGGACGGCGTCGACTTCATGCGCTGGCTCAGGGCAGAGGGCTGGACGATCGTCATCTGCACCCACCGGGACCTGAGGCGGGCGGGCGCGTGCACGCGCCAGTGGCTTGAGGAGAACGGGATTCCCTTCGACCACCTTTTCATGGCCTGGAACAAGATCGTCTTCTGCCGGGCATGGGGGATCGGCCATCTCGTGGACGACGATGCGTTCAACATCGAGCACGGCGGGCCCCATGGGGTGAACGTCTATTATCCGGTCATGGAGAAACACCGGGCGGTCGATCCCGGCCTTGCGAGGGGCTTTTCGACATTCGGGGAGGTGAGACGATGGATCGAAAAGTAGCACTCCTGCGCGAATTCTACGCCGGCCTGCCCAAGGACCGGGTCAAGGTGGAGACCGACCGCCACGGCTTCGCCTTCCTCGACGAGCTGCTCTCGGGCGGCGCCACCCTGGAATACGGCGAGCTGACCCTCCACGGCCTGCTTCACAAGTACAAGCTGGCCAATGTTCCCGAGCGCCGCATGGAGGAGCTCATCGCGCAGCACGTGCGCAGCGAATGCAACGTCTGCCTATATTTCGGCGACCGCACGAACAGCCTCTTCTGCTTCAACCTGGACAACAACCACAGGGCCAACAACACCGAGATCATCCCTGAGATGGGCCTCGCCCTGGAGGTCCTGCGCGATGGCCTTGAACGCCTGGGATGCGAGCCCCTGGTTCTTGCGAGCGGCAGGGGATATCACCTGTGGTGCCGCCTCGCTGGACCCGTGGAGAACGACCGCCTCTATGAGTTCATGCTGCGCTCGGCGGCGAAGACGGTGGCCAGGCTCCACGAGGCCGGTCGCGACTACAACAGGATCAAGATCAACCTGTACCCCGACCGGAGGATCCGCGACGTGGTTTCCCTTCGCCTGTTCGGGTCCGTTCACGCCAAGAACAAGGTGTTCAGCTTCGTCTCGACGCCCCTGGGACTCCTCGATGAGCAGGCATCATGGGAGCGCTTTGAGCAGCACCTGAGGACGGGAACGATTGCCGTGGAGCGCTTCGACGAGGCCTATAGGACGATGAAGGAGGCCTTTTGAAGGCGCCGGGCGGGGCGCCCCGGGAACGCCCTCGCCCCTGCGGCGTTGCACCCGGCCCCGTTCGCGTAAATTCAGCGCGATTAGGCCTTAAGAAACCCGGAGCTGCGACGAATTACACCCACAACGACAGCTGTCTCCATCAGACATCTATGCCCGCAAACATGGAATCCTCCCAGGCGTTCGAGACGGCACCCGGTTCGCCGCGCGCAGGGCTTGAGCCGGCGGGGGCGCCCGCACGATGACCCCCAGGCCGCCATTGAGCCTCAAGGAGGTGTGCGCGCGGGCGGTATGCCTGCCCTGCGCCCCCACCTTGCTTCCACGGCTTGCGATCGCGCTCCAGAAGGACGAGGGGACGGCGCAGGAGATCGAGTCCATCATCATGATGGACTCGGCGCTTGCCGCAGCGACGCTCCGGCTTGCCAATTCGGCCTTCTTCAGCGGATCCGTCGACACGGTGGGCGACGCCATCATCCGCCTGGGTGAGCGCGAGATCTACAGGCTCGCCGCGCTCGCCCTCGTCAGCCGCTGGGACCGGGGCCAGATGAGCGCCCTGAGATGGGAGCCGGGAGATTTTTCGCGCCACACGCTGTGCACGGCTCTCGCGGCCGAGGCGCTGGCCGAGGCGACGGAGCAAACCGGCCCCCAGGTCGCCTATACGGCCGGGCTGGT
>CAYNLL010000327.1:0-4257 GCA_964398015.1 uncultured Opitutaceae bacterium
CGCAAAAAAGGTTTTCAGCAAAGGCATTTCGATCCGACCGCCATCACTGAGAGCCGCGAAAAACCGTTCGGCTTTCCCCGGGGTTTCCACTCGGAGAGCCAGCGAGAAGCCGGAAAATGCCGTTTCAATGGTTGGTTTCTCACAACCGCAGTCCGAAGCCATTACCACCGTAGAACCTATTCGAAAGGTGGCATGAAAGATTTTTTCCTCAAGCCCTGGACTCGATCGGAAAGGATCAGGACTTTCGCGAAACCTCATTAGGAAGAGTGTCTCCGCGTCGATTGCTCTCCCATAAAACGCGACCGCTTCTTCAGTGCGCCCGTAGAAATTTAGCGTGGTTTGAACGTCCATAAAATGTCTAACGCATCAAATCGCCAAGCGTCCTAGTGATTCGTGCCGATGGATGCCGCGCCGCCTGCATCAGCAGGAGACGTGACAGACGAAGACGCCTGATACGGTAGTTTGTTCGGACTCGATGCTCATTTCCTTTGCAAAAACATCATGGCAAATTCGTGGGCTCAATTCCGTGGCGCTTTTGCTTTGAGCGAGCAAACGCTGCGGCACCAAACGCCGCTACCCCTGAGGCAGCCAAGGTGACCGCAGCTGCGATCTTCAAATCATGAGGCGTCATTCCCGAAACGTGACATAGCCAAACGCAGAGAACAGTACAGAGTACGACAGCGGTGATAGGCGGTAGTAGTGTTTTCATTTTTGGGGAGAGGCCGCGGCCGAACGTCCTAATGATCCGCGGCGACGGTTGGCGCGCCGGCTGCTCCAGCAGCAGGCGTGACAGACGGAGACGTCGGATCCGGTAGTTGGTTAGGGATGTATGGACAATTCGCCACGGTAACCGAATCGGTCGCGAACATGTTCATAGATCGAGCGCGTACCGAAGCGCCTCTTTAATCTCTGAGTATTGGGTAGCAGGAACCTTGCCGAGCCGGCGAAGCAATTTCTCATTTCCGACCGCCATCGTACCCTGGACGTTTGCCCAAGATGGTTCACGCAGGAATGGGTAGCGGCCCAACGCCACCTCGTACCGTGAATCCCGATTCTTCGTCGTAAGCGGAACGCAAAGGCTAAGAGCGCGAGGCGCTTCAGGATCGTAACGGGACACGACAACCATCGGCCGCTCTTTGGCGACCATCCCTAGATCCACAAGATAAACGTCGCCAGGAATTGGGCTCATTCGTCGTTTCGACGCATTACCGCGCCGTAGTGCTCGTCCGATGGTAGTAGGTCCGAGTTGTCTCGCTCGGTGACCATGAATGGCAACCCCTTGCGCAGCTCAATTTGAGCATAAAGCATGTTTATCGCCTGTGCAGGGGTCACCCCAAGCTTGCGTAGGACCGATTCGGCTCGGCGTTTGCGGTTAGCGTCGACGCGTGCGCGAAGAATAGTGGATGGGGGCATACCACAAAAAGAGCATATTTGTGTCCCTTTGCAACGAATACCTTTCGGCCGGCGACATCCCTAACTATGATTGTACCGCTCTAGGCGGCAAAATGGCTCTCATTGAAATCCTACGTCCGATCCATCGCAGAAAATCCGCACCCTCCACTTGCATTAAGACCGTCGGATCTTGGTCATGCCGCCCAAAGCGGTACAAGCAATTCCGCAGGTGCCGCAATCTACCTTATTTCTGGATTTTTCATCCCTGCTTTCGACAACGCCGGCTCATTTTCCCACTTTGCGCCTATTTTAGGACAACGGCGAATTCGTCTTGGCCTGGCGTCGCCAATTCTTGCGTGAATTGGCTCGAATTTTCCTTCGGGCCCGCGGTGATTCCGCGAGATAACTCTATGGTATATACGGTGTCCCGTCGTTGCCCCAGGCGTTCGTTTCGAACGGCCCCACAGTTCCATCCGTCGGGCTTAGGGACCAGACCCGCGCCAGATCGCCGCGGATACAGCCTAGATGTGGATAGATTCGCCTGTCGTGTCAGCGGAGGCCTCCATGACGGCCTCGCTCAGTGTCGGATGGGCATGGATCGTCTGATGGACGTCCTCGACCGTGGCCTCGAGCTCCACAGCGAGACCGTATTCGGCGATCAGCTCGGTCGCTTCCGAGCCGATGATGTGGGCCCCGTAGATCTCTCCCGTCTTGGCGTCGGAGATCACCTTGACGAAGCCTTCGGTGTCGGCCGAGGCGACCGCCTTGCCGGACGCGGTGAACGGGAACTTCCCGATCCTTATGTCGAGGCCCTTCTGTCGCGCCGCCTTCTCGGTCAGGCCGGTGCTCGCGACCTGAGGCTGGCAGTAGGTGCAACCCGGAAAATCCTTCACCCGCTTCGGCTTGCCGTGGCCGAACATTCCGTTCACGGCGTTCACCGCCTCATAGGTCGCTACGTGCGCGAGCCAGGGCGGCCCGATGATGTCCCCCGCCCCGTAGATGCCCGCGAGGCTCGTCTGGTAGGCGTCGCCCACCTTGAGGTAATTCTTCTCGAGCTCGGGCTTGAGCCCGGGCGCGAACACGCCCTCTATGTTGGCGACGACGCCGATTGCCGAGAGGACGACCTCGGCCTCCACAGTGGACTTCGCCTCACCTGCGACCAGGTCCACCGTGACGGAATGCTTGCCGACCCTGAAGTTCTCGCACGTGGTCCCGACGTGGAGGGTGATCCCCTGCTTCTCGAAGGACCGGGCTAGGGCCTTGGAGACGTCCTCGTCCTCCACGGGAAGGATCTGCGGCAGCATCTCCACCAGCGTGACCTTGGAGCCGAGGGCATTGTAGAAATAGGCGAACTCGACGCCAATCGCCCCGGCCCCGACGATCACGATCGACTTGGGGAGCGTCTTTGACGCCAGGGCCTCGCGCGAGGTCATCACGCGCACGCCGTCAAACTCAAGACCGGGGATGCGCCGCATCTTGCAGCCCGTGGCGATCAGGATGTTCTTTGTGCGGAAGAACTTGCCCTTGTGGTCCCCCTGGGTGATCGAGACCATGCCGGGCGCGTTGACCTGGCCGCTGCCCGCGTAGTACTCCACCTTGTTCTTCCTGAAGAGGAACTCCACGCCCTTGGCCATCTGGCCCGCGACCACCCGGGACCGGTCCATCACCTTGGCAAAGTCAAAGCCGACCTCCCTCGCGAAGAGGCCGTAGGCCTCGGCCTTCTTCATCTTCTGGTAGAGCTCCGCGCTCTTGAGCAGCGCCTTGGTCGGGATGCACCCCCAGTTCAGGCACGTTCCGCCCGCGCGCTCGAGCTCGATGCACGCCACCTTCTTTCCCAGCTTGCCGGCGCGGATGGCCCCCGCGTAGCCCGCGGGTCCGCCGCCTATGACGATGAGGTCGTATTCTGTCGTGTCAGCCATGGGGTCAACGTGCTCCCCGGGCGACGCCGCGCAACTAAATATCGATGACGTCGCCCCCCGCGGAGGGCGGCCCGGGCGGCTGGCGCGGCGGCCGGGGCCCGGACGAGCGCATGAGCCCGTTCATGACGAAGTTTGTCAGGCTGAGCACCAGGGAGCCGCCCACCGCCGGCCAGAAGCCCGAGACGGTGAAGCCGTCAACAAGATGGCCGACAAACAGGAACAGGAAGGCATTGATTACGATTACCCCAAGCCCCAACGTGAAGATGATGAACGGCAACGTGAACAGGATCAGGATCGGCCTGAGGATCGCATTGAAGAAGCTCAGGAGCACGACGGCGAGGACCAGGGCCCCCAAGTCGCTGCAGTGGATCCCCGGCACCAGCCGGGTCGCAATGACGACGCCGACGGCCAGGATCATCCATCGCACGAGGAGTTGGCGGAACGGAGAATTCATCGGCCACGCCACTCTTCCCCGGTAGGACGCGCGGGCAATGAAAATCATCGTCCTGCAGGACCGCCTCCGCAGCGGGGGAACCGAGAGGCATTCGATCCTCCTTAGCCGCGAGCTCCGGGCGCTGGGGCACGACGCGCAGCTGATCACCTTCCGCCCCGGGGGCAGGCTCGCCGGGACCGCGGGCGCTGCGCCCCGCGCCCTTCAGCCCTTCGACACGGGCATCGACTGGTTCACGCCCGGCCTGCTGCGCACCCTGCTCGCGGCCTCCCCCGACATCGTCCTCTGCATGGGCAAGACCGCAAACTGCCTCGCGGGCCGCCTCCAGGGCAGGCTCCGGGCCCGTGGGCTGCACACGAGAGTCGTGGCGACGCTGCGGGCGGGCGACCGGCTGCCCTGGTTCTACTACTCCTCCGTGCGGCGGGCGGCGCACCTGGTCACCAACAGCCGCGAGGCCGCCGACCTCCTCGTAGGGCTCCACGGTCTGGCACGGGA
>CAYNLL010000328.1:0-4246 GCA_964398015.1 uncultured Opitutaceae bacterium
GATATGGTGTTATATCTATTCATTTTGTATGACGGTTGGCTCAAGTACACTTCTGGTTCATGTTTCGCTGACGGGTCCAGAACCGGCGGGGGTGTCCTGGCCGAAAGTCGTTTCCTTGTCATTTAGCCGGTAGCCAAAGCCGGAGACGGTGATCAGGAATTTCGGATCTTCCGGATTGTCCTCCAGCTTCTGGCGCAGGCGCCGCATGTAGACTCGCAGGTAATTGGTATGGGTCTCAAAGCGCGGGCCCCAAAGCTCCCGAAGGATATTTCGGTGCATCACGATCTTTCCGCGGTTCGTCACGAGGAGGTGCAGAAGGGCGTACTCCATCGCGGTGAGCTTCACCTCCTGACCGTTCTTGGTCACCATGTGGGCGCTGAGGTCGACGGCGATGGACCCGAGGCGCACGACGGCCGCGCCCGATTCGGAATGCTGGCGGCGGGACAGCGCGCGCAGGCGCGCAAGCAGCTCGGACGAGTCGAAGGGCTTCGTGAGATAATCGTCAGCCCCAGCGTCCAGCGCGGACACCTTGTCAAACTGTCCCGTCCGCACGGAGAGAATCAGGACCGGCCGGTCGGTCCACTCGCGCAGGCGCTTGAGCACGTCGATCCCCGGCATATCCGGAAGCCCGATATCAAGTATGATGAGGTCCGGGCGGTACCCCGCAGCCTCTATGAGGCCCGTACGACCGTCATCGCCCTCGCGGACCGAGTAGCCGTCGGTCTCCAACGTGAACTTCAGCAGCCGCCGGATCTGCGGCTCGTCATCTATGACCAGTACTTTGGGCATTACCATATAGCGGCTAGTTAGTGCACGCGGGGTTGCGAATCTCGGACGCAATCACGGTGGCGCAGTCCCGCGCGAACGTTGCGAGGGTCGTCCGCCCTATAGATGTCCCCGAAGTTCATGCCCCAGTGTAGAGCATCTCCGAAGCCGCTTCGTGTTAAATCATGGACCCTATCAGTTAATAGATGATTAACACGCGCCTGCTCCCCACGGAAGGGGTTATCGGGTTCGTGGATACAGTGGCCCGGCAAATGGGAGACCGCGCATTTAGATTACCGAAATCTTAATATCGTATTTCTTGAAGCTATGAATTGCCCCGCCAACGTTTCTCGCGAGTGACGACCAAAATTAACCCAGAATTTATTACAGGCCTCTGCGATTTTCCGGATATAGAACCAAGATTCCGCCGGAATATTTATATGTTGTTAATGCCGCACCCTGTGACCCGGCCCGGAATTCGCGGCCACGCGGCACAAATTTTAATGAAATGTTAATGTGGCAGGGATCTTGCTTTACATGCGAGGCCCCCCTCGGTCTAGCGACCGGCTGTCGGGCAAATGCCGCTACCACCCGTAATACGACAAACCAAGACTAACGACATAAGACGCTATGAATCAAAATAAAATGAAAGCTGTTGCCGGACTTTTCTGTGCCCTGGCAGCGTTGGCCCCGTTGGGCCAGGCGCAGACGACCACGGCGCCGGCGCCCGCTGCGCCCGCGGCCACGCCCGCACCGGCCGCTGCTGCAGCTGCTGCGCCCGCGGCTCCGGCTGCGCCTCCGACTTCGCCGGTCTCCACTCCGTCCATGGAGGGTCCGCTTGCGGTCAACGTGAAGCCGGAGAGCTTCGACATCCCGGATTTCGGCAAGATCTACGTCTCGGGCGCCGTCACCGGACTGGCCATGACGGAAAACAACCTGTTTCCCGGCGACCGCACGTCGCTGGCCGATGTCAGCAACGCGCAGGTCTTCGTCCAGAAGGTCGACGGAGAGTTTCAGTTCTTCGTGCAGGCGGGCGTCTATTCGCTGCCGGCTCTTGGCGCGGGTTACCTGACCGCCGGAAACGCGACGACCGACCTCTACGGCCCGCTCCCGCAGGCCTTCGTGAAGTTCGCGCCCAACGCCAATTTCAACATCGAGATCGGAAAATTGCCCACGCTCATCGGCGCCGAGTACACGTTCACCTATGAGAACATGAACATCGAGCGCGGCCTTCTCTGGAATCAGGAGACGGCCGTCAGCCGCGGCATCCAGGCCAACTACACGGCGGGCCCCGTGGCTCTAGCCGTCTCGTGGAACGACGGCTTCTACTCGAACCGCTACAACTGGCTGTCGGGCTCCGCCACGTGGACCATCAACACCGCCAACACGCTGAGCCTTGTCATCAGCGGGAACGCAGGCACCACGGACTACTCGAATTCCCTGGCCACGCCGTTGATCCAGAACAACGACCAGTCGCTCGACAACCTGATCTACTCTTACACTGCCGGGGCCTGGATCCTCCAGGGCTACGTCCAGTATGCCGACGCCAAGGGCACGGCGGCGCTCGGCTACACGGGCAGCGCCTCGACCACGGGCTATGGCGCCCTTGCCAACTACGCCGTCCCGAACACGAGCGTCAACCTGTCGGGCCGCGTGGAGTACATCACCTCGAACGGCAGCGTCGCCAGCGGGACACCGAACCTGCTCTACGGTCCGGGCAGCAACGCGTGGTCGTTCACGTTCACGCCGTCGTACCAGTCGGGCGTACTCTTCACCCGGGCGGAAGCGTCGGTGGTGCAGGCCAGCGGCGTCACGAGCGGGATGGGCTTCGGCCTCAAGGGAACCAACACCTACCAGTTCCGCTTCGCCATCGAATCGGGCATCCTGTTCTAAATCCAAGCTTCCGGCCCCCCGCCAGGGCGGGAAACCCCCTGGCGATCCGGGCCGCGCGGCCGCGAACGGCCGCCCATGGCCCGCTCCCCTGCCAGGGAGCGGGCCTTTCTCTGAGCGCGTGGCGCGCTGTTCTTTCGTGTCATTTGGCGGAATTCATGGTTAATCGGACCTCAACTCCATGCCCCTACGCGTCCTCATCCTCGGTGCCAACGGCTTCATCGGAAGCTCCCTCACGCATGCCATCCTGAAGCAGAAGGACTGGGAGGTGTACGGGATGGACGTCGGCGACCACAAGCTCGGCGACTGCCTCGGCAATCCCCGCTTCAAGTTCGTCGAGGGCGACATCACGATCTCGCGCGAGTGGATCGAGTACCACGTGAAGAAGTGCGACGCGGTGCTGCCGCTGGTGGCGATCGCCAACCCCGTGCAGTACGTGAAGGACCCGCTCAGGGTATTCGAGCTCGATTTCGAGGCGAACCTCGAGATCGTGCGCAAGTGCGCGAAGTACAGGAAGAGGATCATCTTTCCCTCGACTTCGGAGGTCTACGGGATGTGCCCTGACCGGGAGCTGGACGAGGAGACGAGCTCGCTCGTCTACGGGCCGATCGAGCGCCAACGCTGGATCTACGCGTGCTCCAAGCAGCTCCTCGACCGGGTGATCTACGCCTACGGGGTGCGCGACGGCGTCGACTACACCCTTTTCCGCCCCTTCAACTGGATCGGGCCCAAGCTGGATGACGTCCTCGAGCCCAAGGAGGGGAGCTCCCGGCTGTTCACCCAGTTCATCTCCAACGTCATCTTCGAGAAGCCCCTGCAGCTGGTCGACGGCGGCAGGCAGGGCCGGTCGTTCACCTTCATCGACGACGGCGTCGACGCCCTGCTGCGGATCATCGAGAACAAGGGGGGCCGGGCGTCGCGACAGATCTTCAACATCGGCAACCCCGCGAACAACGTGAGCGTCGCCCAGCTCGCGCGCCTCATCATCGCCGCGTTCAAGGAGTTCCCGGAGTACCGCGCCAAGGCGGCGCGGGCGAAGACCGTGGTGGTGTCCTCGGGCAAGTATTTCGGGAAGTACTACCAGGACATCCAGCGCAGGGTGCCCTCCGTCGCGGCGATCCGCCGGCAGCTGGGCTGGAAGCCCAAGGTGGACCTGAGGACGGCGATCCGGCTCACGCTCGACTACCACCTCGCCCACAAGGACTACAAGCTCGACTGAGCGCCATGCCGGTGCGACTCGCGCTCAAGGTGGATGTCGACACGGACCGCGGGACGCGCGTCGGCGTGCCCAGCCTTGCGGCCGACTGTGCCGAGTTCGGGGCGCCGGCCTCGTTCCTGTTCTCGCTGGGCCCCGACCAGACCGGACGCGCGGTCACGCGCGTCCTTCGCCCGGGGTTCTTCAGCAAGGTCAGCAGGACGAGCGTGGTGGAGATCTACGGGGTGCGCACGCTCCTCAACGGCACCCTCCTGCCCGCCCCGCACATCGGCCGGCGCAACGAGGCGGCGATGCGGGCGGTGCGCGACGCGGGGTACGAGGTCGGCATCCACTGCTACAACCACTACCGCTGGCAGGATTACGTGCAGGGCATGG
>CAYNLL010000329.1:0-4245 GCA_964398015.1 uncultured Opitutaceae bacterium
CGCCGTGGCCGCGCTCTCCCTCAGGCTGACCGTCCCCGAGGTCGCCGCCCTCGAGGCGCCGTACGTGCCGCACGCCATCGCCGGCCACCGATGAAATTGCGCCCCGCCGCGGCGAAGGGACTGCTGGCGGCGGCCGCGCTGCTCGCCGCTTGGCCCCTTTGCGCGGCGACGGGCGTCGTCTTCGACGACCGAAACGGGGACGGGCGGCGCGAGGCCGGCGAGCCCGGACTGGCGTCGGTCTGCGTTTCCAACGGCGTCGATGTCGTGCTCACCGACGCGGCGGGGGCGTACAGCATCCCCGACCGGGCCGGGGCGCGGATCTTTGTCGTGAAGCCCCGGGGCTGGAGGCCGCCGGTCGACCCCGCGAACCTCCCGCTCTTCTCCTCCGCCCCTGGGGGCGCCGATTTTCCACTCGTGCGCTCGGAGGAACCCGACGACATGAGCGCCCTAATCCTCACGGACCCGCAGCCCTCGTCGCCGGTCGAGGTGGGCTATCTCTCGAACGGGCTCGTGGAGCGGGTCGGGCGCAGGACCGACCTCGCGTTCGGCGTCACTTTGGGCGACGTGGTCTACGACAGGCCGGACCTGTTCGGCGCGGTGAACGCGGCCCTGGCCCGCATCGGCATCCCCTGGTACAGCCTCCCGGGCAACCATGACGTGGCGCTCGGGACGCCGGACGAGGCGGCCGCCGTCGCCCCGTTCGAGGCGGTCTACGGCCCCTCGACCTACGCGTTCCATGCGGGGCCCGCACTCTTCGTGGCCCTCGACGACGTGCGGCCGCTCGGGGGCCCGCGCTATGTCGGCGGCCTTCGGGAGGACCAGTTCGCCTTCCTGGGGAACCTGCTGGCGCGGGTGCCGGCGGACGAGTGGGTGGTCCTCATGGTGCACATTCCCCTTTTCGCCCCGTACCCCGGGGGCCCCGAGGGCTTCCGCAAGGCGGACCGCCTGCGCCTCTTCGCCCTCCTGGGCGACCGCCCACACGTGCTCCTCCTCTCGGGGCACACGCACTACCAGCGGCACGTCATGCACGGCGCCGACGACGGCTGGCCCGGCAAGGAACCGCTTCACGAGTACAACGTGGCGGCGGCCTGCGGGGGGTTCTGGGGCGGCCCGCGCGGGCCCGACGGCATCCCGATCTCCACGATGTGGGATGGCACGCCGCCGGGCTACGCGATCCTCGGCTTCAAGGCGGGGGCGGTCTCGCTGTCCTACGTCCCGGCGCTCCTTCCTGCACCGGGGCAGATGTCGCTTCATGTCCCGGAAGCCGTCGCGCCACGGCAGGGCTATGTCTCGTTCTACGCGAATGTGTTCAACGGGCACGACGGGTGGAAAGTCGAGGCCCGCGTGGACGACCGCGTATGGGGACCGATGACGCGGACCCTGGGATGGGATCCCACCTATGCCGCCGCCTACCTCTCCCAGGATGCCTCGGCGCGTCCCACGGCGGGCCCCAGGCTGCCCGACCCGGTCGTCTGCTACCATCTCTGGCGGGGCTTCCTGCCCGCCGACCTCGGCGTCGGCAGGCATGTCCTTCAGGTGCGCGCAACCGCGCCGGGAGGAGAGACGTTTTCAGCGGAGCGCGCCCTGGAGATCGCCCAGCCCTCAGGGCCCGGAGGGATACCGGATTCCCGGTAATCATCCGTGTTCCACCGCGGCGCCGGCGGGGAGGAGGATCCCTCCGCCTGAACGCCGACCGGCCCAACTCTTCCAACCGCCTCGCCGCGGCCCTGATTCTCGGCATCGCCTCCCTGTGCGGCGCCGCGCGCGCAGACGACGGGGCCGCGGAAACCGGGCGGGAAAATTGGGGAATGCCCCCCATGCGCGTCTTCTCCACCCGGGAGACTGGCGTGAGGACCGTGGCCTGGTCGGCGGCCCAGGACGGCTCGGGCACCCTGTATTTCGGCTGCGACACCGTGGTCTTGTTCGACGGCGACCGCTGGAGGCCGCTGCACATGGACCCGACCTACAGCATCAGGGGACTGGACATCGGCCCGAACGGAAGGATCTGGGCGGCGGGCGTCAACCAGATCGGCTGGCTTGAGCCCGGCCCGCAGGGCCAGCCGGCCTTCCATACCCTGGTGCCCAGCCTGGCCGCGGGGACGCCCGCTCTCGGGGATGTGTGGCGGGTCTACGCCGAGGGCGAGGACCGCGCCCTCTTCGTGACCCGCGACAGCATCCTCAGGTGGAGCTCCGGAAAGGTCGTGTCGTGGGCCTTTCCCGGCATGCGCCTGCTCTGGTCGACGCGGACGGCAAAGGGCATCTACGTGCAATATCCGCCGCTCGGCCTGCTGAGGATCGGCGACGCAGGGCCCGAACTGGTCGCCCCCGCCGCGGTGATCGGGGGCGCGGACATCCGCTGGCTCGACGATTCTGGCGACACCTGGCACCTCCTGACGTCGGAGGGTGCCAAGGACCTGAGCCGGGGACGGTGCACGACGGTGGAGACGGAAGCCTCGCTCTTCATGCGCGCCAACACCGCGACCTCCGCGGTGCGCCTGCGTGACGGGACGCTCGCCCTCGGGACCCTCCAGGGTGGCATCGCCATCGCGGACCAGGCGGGGCGCCTCCTTCGCGTGTTCAACCTGAAGACGGGGCTTCCTGCAAACGAGGTCTACGCGCTCTTTACCGACCGCGACGGCGCCCTTTGGTCGATGGGACCCTCCCACATCGTCCGCCTTGCGATGAGCTCGGGAGTCGCGGTCTTCGGCGGGCGCAACGGCTACCCCCCGGGGGGCTGCGACTCCATCGCCGAATACGACGGCCAGACGTTCGCAGCGTCCCACAGCGACCTGCTGCGCCTCCGCGCCGGCGACCCGGCGGCCGGCGAGGGGCAGTTCGTCTCCATGGGCCCCGTGAGCCCTCGCTTCTACAACGTGCTCTCGACGCCGCAGGGCCTGGCGGTCGCCCACTACCGCGGGCTCGGCCTATGGACCCCCGCCGGCATCCGCAGCCTCGTCGAGTCGGAGGATGCCGTCTTCCGCGTCAGGCCCTCCCGCGCCCGCCCCGGCTGCGTCCTCGCCTCGCAGTTCGGGCGCGTGCTGTCGGTCGACCTGCGGACCGGGGCCTCGACGGTCGTCGCGGACTCGATCCCCGACTACGGCGACTCCCTTGTGGACGAGGCGTCGGGGCGCCTGTGGATCGGGACGCCGTCCAAGGGACTTTTCGTGGCAGGGCCTGGGGCGACCCGGTCCGTTGCGGCGGGGCACAGGTTCGGGCTTCCGCCGAACGCGGGTCCGGCGTGGGTCAGCAGGGCTGGGTCGGCCATCATCGCGCTCACAGCCGGGGCGGCCTACGTCCTCGATGAGCGCTCGGACAGGTTCCACCGCATCCCCGGCTTCCCCGACGGCGTCCCGTCCGCGATCTCAAATCCCAGTCCGGGAGGCGCTGTGTGGGCCGCGCTCGATCCCGAGAGCGGAGGGCACTCCCCCCGCCTCGGGAGGATCACCGTGACGGCCGGCGGAGCCGCCTGGACGCCCCTGTCGATCGAGGGCCTCCCGAGCGTCGGCTCGCTGCTCGGGCTTCACGTGGTCGGCTCCGGCGCGGGGGAATGCCTCTGGATCGCGGGAAGCGAGGCCCTGGTGCGCGCGGGACGGGGCGCCTTGGCCGCTCATGCCCCTCCCCGCGCGCCCCTCCTTCGCGCGTGGGTCCGGGGTGACGGCGGCCGGCTGGAGCCGGCGGCCGGCCGGGTGATCCCCTACGCGAACGCCGGGATCCACGTCGAGTTCGGCTCGCTCGACTACGGCATGCGCGAGTCGGAGCGCTTCCAGACCATGCTCGACGGCGTCGAGAACGAATGGTCCGCGCCGTCCGACTCGGCCGACCGGGACATCGCGGGCCTCAGGGAGGGGGTCTACGACCTCAGGGTGCGCCTCATCTCGGACTCGGGAGGGGTCGGCGAGGCAGCAGCGCTCCATTTCGCCATCGCGCCTCCCTGGTGGCGGACGCCGCTCGCCTACGGCTCGACCGGCGCCGCCGGCGCCCTGGCCCTGTTCGGCTTCATCCGCCTGCGCGTGGGCTCGCTCAGGCGCAGGGCGCTGGCGCTGGAGGAGATGGTGCGCCAGCGCACCGCGGAGCTCGAGAAGGCGAACGCCGCGAAGACCGAATTTGTCGCCAGCATGAGCCATGAGATCCGAAACCCCATGGGGGGCATCCTCGGATCGGCCCTCGAGCTGTCGGAGACCCCGCTTTCTCCGGGCCAGAGGGAACTCGTCTCGACCCTGCGCCACTGCGCCTTGGCCGCGTCTG
>CAYNLL010000330.1:0-808 GCA_964398015.1 uncultured Opitutaceae bacterium
GGACGGCGATCCCCTTCTTGACGAGGCGCCGCTTGTCCTCGTCGGTGGCCCCGAATGCCGGGATGATGACGATGTCGTCCGGCGTCAGCGTGTCCCAGAGGTAGGGACCGCCGGGGGCCTGCGCGTGAGCCTCGCCCTTGTCGCTCTGCAGGTAGCGCAGGCCCCGCCGGATCAGGTCCTCGTTCACGAAGGAGTTGTGGATCAGCTCCGAGAGCATGAACACGCGCCTGCCGGGATTCTCCATCAGGGTCTCGTAGGCGCGCTCGATCGCGTTTTTCACGCCGAGGCAGAAGCCGAAGTGGCTCGGGACCAGGTAGTGCACCGGGCCGAAGTCGAGGAGCACGGGGGCCGTCGCCGTGCGCTCGTGGCGGCGGGCGAGCGCCTTGATCGCCGCGCACAGGCGCGACTGGTAGATGGCTCCCGCCTCGGCGTCCTGGGCGTAGATGACGGTGTTGCGCTCCTTCTCGGGGCGGAACTTGTAGATGAAGTCGTTCTCGCCGAGGCTCAGGTAGGGGATCTCGATCAGGTGCGGGTCGAGCCTCGCAAGGAGCCCGGCGAGGGAGGGGGCGAGACCGCCCGGGGCGCCCTCAAGCTGCTCGACCGAGCGGAACTCCACCTCGGGGTCTGCCGGCCGGCCCTCGACCTGGGCGAGGGACACCCGGTACGAGCGCCCGCCCGCCTCGGCCGCAAAGCGCTCCAGGGGCGCGGTGTGGGCCGCGAACGCGGACTCGAGGCGCGCGACGGCCATCGCGCGGTCGCTCCCGGAGAAGGCAAGTCCGGCCTTCGAGCCCAGGCGGCGCACCGCAAG
>CAYNLL010000330.1:818-4234 GCA_964398015.1 uncultured Opitutaceae bacterium
TCGAACGCGAGGATGCAGTCGAGCTTCTGGGAGGCGACGCCTGGGGGCGCGGACATGGGAGTACGATGCCCCGGGCTCAGGCTTTCGGCAAGGCGGCGGCGAGGGCCTCCGCGAGACGGGCCGAGTCGCGGCCGCCGCCCATGGCGAAGTCCGGCTTTCCGCCCCCCTTGCCCCCGAGCAGCGCGCTCATCTCGCTGACGATCCGGCCGGCCTGGTGCCCGGCCTTGACGGCGCCGGGGGAGGAGAAGGCGACCACGGTCGCCTTGTCCCCGAACACCGCGCCGAGGCGCACAACGCCCTCTCCCATGTGGGCGAGGACCTGCGAGCCGAGGGAGCGCAGCTCGTCGGGCGAGCCGACGGAGACAAGGGCGGAGGCAAACCTGAGGCCGTCCCGGGCGACCGCCTTGCCCGCGATGTCGGAGGCGTGCCCCGCCGCCGCCTTCTGCTCGAACGCCTTGAGCCTCTTCTCGGTCTCCGCCTTCTCGGCGAGCAGCGACTCGACGCGCCTCTCCAGGGCGTCGCGGGAGGCGCCGAGCCTGTGGGCCACGAAATCGACCGTGTCGAAGGCCTGGAGCGCCGCGTGGAGCCCGCCCTCGCCGGCCACGGCCTCGATGCGCCGCGTGCCCGCGGCGATCGCGCTCTCATGGACGACCTTGACCAGCCCGACCTCGCCGGTGGTCGCGACGTGGGTGCCGGCGCAGAGCTCGCGGCTGTAGCCCCCGATGTCGACGACCCGGACCGTCTTGCCGTATTTCTCGCCGAAGAACGCGAGCGTGCCCTCGGGCTTCTTGTCAAACTCGACCTCGTAGGCCTCGACGCGGGCGTTCTCGAGCACGCGCTGGTTCACCAGCTCCTCGATCTCGCGCAGCTGGGCGCGGGTCACCGCCTCGAAGTGCGAGAAGTCGAACCTCAGGCGGTCCGGCGCGTTGAGGGAGCCGGCCTGGCGCACGTGGGTGCCGAGCACCTTGCGCAGCGCCCAGTGCAGCAGGTGCGTCGCCGTGTGGTTGCGCTGGATGGCCCGCCGGCGCACGGCGTCGACGGCTAGGTCCGCCTCGGCCCCCGCCTGGGGGACCGCGGCCTCCGCCGCGAGCCGGTGCAGGTGGCGCCCCGACTTGTCCTTCACCGTGTCGACGATCTCGACCGCCTTGCCGCCGATGAGCGCGTGGCCGGTGTCGCCGAGCTGGCCTCCCATCTCGGCGTAGAAGGGGCTCTGGTCGAAGACGAGGAACACGCCGTGCTCCGTGCGCACCACGTCGGTGACGCGGGCGCGGGTCCCCCGGGACGGGTCGAGGGCGTAGCCCGTGAACACGGTCGGCGCGAGGACCTGCGGGGCTCCCCCCTCGGTCGCCGCGACGATGATCTCCTTCCTCTGCGCCGAGCGCCCGCGCTGGCGCTGCTGCTCCATGAGCGCCTCGAATCCCGCGGCGTCGACGGAAAGGCCGCGCTCGAGCGCGATCACCTGCGTCAGGTCGAGGGGGAAGCCGTAGGTGTCGTAGAGCTCGAAGACGACGGCTCCGGTGAGCCGGCCGAGCGCGGCCGCCTCGTCGAATCGCTTCAGGCCGCGCTCGAGCGTGCGCCCGAAGCTCTCCTCCTCCGAGCGGATCACGCGCCGAAGCGTGGTCTCCTGCCGGGCGAGCTCCGGGAAGACGCCGCCCAGCGACTCGATCACGGGCGCCACGAGCTCCTCGAAGAACCCGGTGGAGAGGCCGAGGTTGCGCCCGTAGAGGGCGGCCCGCCGCAGGATGCGCCGGATGACGTAGTTGCGGCCCTCGTTGCCCGGGAGGATCCCGTCGGATATCGCGCAGCAGACGCAGCGCGCGTGGTCCGCGAGGACCCGGAACGCGACGTCGGCCTGCTCCTGGGCCCCGAGCCCGCTGCGCCCCCTGGGCACGGTCCCCGCGTAGGTCCGTCCGGAGAGCCGGGCGATGCGCGCGAAGAGGGGCTTGAAGACGTCGGAGTCGTAGTTCGACGGCTCGGCCGAGAAATCCGTGAAGCCCCGCGTCGTCGCGAGGATGCCCGAGACGCGCTCGAAGCCCATGCCCGTGTCCACGTGCTTGGCGGCGAGGGGGGAGAAGGTCCCGTCGGCGTTGGCGTTGAACTGGATGAAGACGTGGTTCCAGATCTCGATGCAGCGCGGCGAGCCCGCGTTCACGAGGGCGCGGCCGGCGGCCTCGTCGTCGGAAGGGGAGAGGTTGACGTTCACCTCCGAGCACGGCCCGCAGGGTCCCGTCTCCCCCATCATCCAGAAGTTGTCCTTCTTGCCGCCGCGAACGATGTGGACCGCCGGGTCCAGCCCCGCCCGGGTGAAGATGCCCGCCCAGATGTCGTGGGCCTCCTTGTCGAAGTCGGATGGGTCCCCGGCCGACTTGTCCGGCGCGTACACCGTCGCGAACACCCGCTTCGGCGGGATGCCCCAGACCGCCGTGATCAGCTCCCAGCCCCACTCGAGCGACTCCTTCTTGAAGTAGTCCCCGAACGACCAGTTGCCGAGCATCTCGAAGAGCGTGTGGTGGTAGGTGTCAAAGCCGACATCCTCCAGGTCGTTGTGCTTTCCGCCCGCGCGTATGCACTTCTGCGTGTCGGCGGCGCGCGTGTCGCGCCCCGGCCGCGCCCCCGCCCATGTCGAGACATCGGGGGCGCGCTCGCCGAGGAAGATCGGCACGAACTGGT
The DNA here is from genome assembly GCA_964398015.1 of uncultured Opitutaceae bacterium. GTDB lineage: Bacteria > Verrucomicrobiota > Verrucomicrobiia > Opitutales > Opitutaceae > Palsa-1447. Next base: position 3,489 of record CAYNLL010000330.1, read on the forward strand.
TCATCCCGGCGTTCGTGAAGAGGAGCCCGGGGGAGTCGGGAAGGAGCGAGGAGGACGGCACCACCGTGTGCCCGCGGGCCGCGAAGAAATCGAGGAAGGACTGGCGGATGTCCAGGGTCTTCATAGGGCGTTGATCACGGCGTCGGCCATCTCCCGGGTGCCGACGGAGGCGCCGCCGAAGGCGATGTCCGCGGTGCGCGCGCCCCCGGTGACGGCGCGCCTGACCGCGGCCTCGATCCGGGCGGCGACCTTCTCCAGGCCGAAGCTGTAGCGCAGCATGAGCGCCGCCGAGAGGATCTGGGCGCAGGGATTGGCCACGCCCTTTCCCGCGATGTCGGGGGCCGTGCCCCCCGCCGGCTCGAAGAGGCCGAAGGGCAGGCCGAGGGAGTTGCGGCCGGAGCCGAGGGACGCCGACGAGAGCATCCCGAGCGAGCCGCAGATCACCGCCATCTCGTCCGAGAGGATGTCGCCGAACATGTTCTCCGTCACGAAAACGTCGAACTGGTTGGGGCTGCGCACGAGCTGCATGGCGGCGTTGTCGACGTACATGTGGCTGAGCTCGATCTCGGGGGCGTTTCGGGCGACGTATTCCGAGACGGTCTTGCGCCACAGGACCGAGGTTTCAAGGACGTTCGCCTTGTCGATCGAGCAGAGCCTGCCCTTGCGCGAGCGGGCCGCGGCGATCGCCGTCGCCGTGATCCGCTCGATCTCGCTCCTGCGGTAGACCATCGTGTCGACGGCCTGCA
>CAYNLL010000331.1:0-4176 GCA_964398015.1 uncultured Opitutaceae bacterium
GTCTTGATCTGGTCCTTGCGGCGGATGTCGATGCGGATCGAGGAGAAGAACTTGAGGGCGCGGCCGCCGGAAGTCGTTTCAGGGGAACCAAAGAGCACGCCAATCTTCTCACGAATCTGGTTGGTGAAGATGCACACGCACTTCGTCTTGCTCACGACCGACGTCAGGCGACGCATGGCCTGTGACATCAGCCTGGCCTGGCTGCCCATCGTCAAGTCGCCCATTTGGCCGTCGAGCTCCGCCTTTGTTATCAAGGCGGCGACCGAGTCGAGGACGATAACATCGATGCTGTTGGAGCGGATCAGCGTCTCCATGATGTTGAGTGCGTCCTCGCCGCTGTCGGGTTGCGACACCAGGAGGTCGTCGAGTTTGACGCCCACGACGCGGGCGTATTTTGGGTCGAGGGCGTGCTCGACGTCGATGAATGCCGCCAAGCCGCCCTTTCGCTGGCATTCGGCGATCACACTCAGGCAAAAGGTTGTCTTTCCAGATGACTCCGGACCGTAGACCTCAACGATTCTTCCGAGCGGCAAGCCTCCCACGCCCAGGGCGAGGTCGATGGCCAGGGAGCCTGTCGACATTGTCTCGACCTTCATCTTGGCGTTGCTGCCGAGGCGCATGATCGACCCCTCTCCGAATTCCTTCGAAATCGCCGAAAGCGCGAGCTCGATGTTCTTGTCCCGGGTGTGTGCGGCGGGGGAGGCGGCGGCGGGTTTCGTATCGGCGGCTTTGGCGGGAATGGCTTTGGACATGGCTTTAAGGGGGGACCCTGTTGACGCACTCATTTTGAACCGGCGCGAATCAAAAATCCGAAACCCTCCCAGATTTTTTCCCGGCCTTCGCGGTAGTGATTAACCGGAGGGCAAAGCAGGCCTGCCGGATGACCTCGCCCAGAACGGCGACTCTTCCCGGAAGGGGACCCTTCGGGGCCCCAGGCTGCATTCGGCCGGCATAGGTCCTCTCGAACCGCAGGATCCTCCCGCCCATGGCCCCTCGTCCCGCGACCGCCCTCCTCGTTCCGTTTGCGATCGTGTCGCACACGACCCATTCCGCCGCGCGCGAGCCCCCGCGGAGGCATTGTCGCTCCACCCGCGGCGTGAAGCGGATGACGCGGATGTCCGGCGTGTTGGGCTGGGTGCGGGGCACAGTGTCGCAGGGGCGGGCGGGGAGCCAGGGGCTCGCCGCGGGACGAGTCAAGACAGTAATTAGACATGTCCAATATAAATTGAGATAAGGGGCCCTTCTTCCCTGCGAGGGCCGCCTCCCGGAGCACCCGGCGGTTGCGCTTTCGCCGCTCCATCGTAGATTATTGCTGAGCATGAACTTTGGTGAATGGCAGCATCTTCCGCCCGAAGCCGCCTCCCGCGAGGTGCGGCGCAGGGCGGAGGAACGCCTGAGCGCCCCCCAGCGCCGGGCTGCCCTGGCCCTCCTCCGGGACGAGCCCGCGCTCGCCGCCGCCTTTGCTGCTGCCCCCGCAGGGGGCGCACTCAGGGGCGTCCCCTACCTCCTCAAGGACCTCTTCGACGTCGTCGGGATGCCGACGGGCGCCGGATCCTCCTTTTTCCCCGAGGTCCGGCCGACCCCGGGTGTGTCGTCGAGGATCGTGCTCGCGCTGGAGGAGGCCGGCGCCGTGCTGGCGGGAAAGACGCAGCTCTTCGAGTTCGCCTGGGGCCTGACCGGGGAGAACGCCCATTTCGGCGACTGCGAGCATCCCCGCTTTCCGGGACGAACCTCCGGGGGATCGAGCAGCGGGTCCGCGGCGGCCGTGGCCGCCGGCATCGTGCCCCTCGCGATCGGGACCGACACGGGCGGGTCCGTCCGCGTTCCCGCCGCGTTCTGCGGGATCTTCGGCTACAGGGGGGCTCCGCGCTCCCCGCTGATCTCGGACGCCGTCCCCCTGTCGCCCCGCTTCGACACCGCGGGATGGTTCACGGGGACCGCGGCCGACATGATGGCCGCAACCGCGGTGCTCGCCGGGGCGCCGAGGTCGGGGGCCAGCCCCAGCGGATGCTATCTGGAGATGCCGGGAATTGATCCCGAGGTCGCGTCCGCGTGCCGCGAGGCGGCGGCCGCGCTTGCCGAGCCCGCGGACAGGGCCACGCGCGACGAGCTCGTGGTGAATTTCGCGCCGGCCGCCGAGGTCTACGGGGTGCTCGCGGGCACGGAGACGTGGAAGATCCACAAGAAATGGGCGGACCGGTACAGGCTGCGCTACGGCCCGCTGGTCCGGGAGCGGATCGACCGCGCCCGGGCCATCTCCCAGGCGCAGACCGCCGCCGTGGAGCCGAGCCAGGCCTCGCTGGTGCTCGTATGGTCCAAATACTTCAAGGCGCACGACTTCCTGGTGATGCCGGCGACCCCCTTCCCCGCGCTGGCAAAGGAGGACTGCACGCACGCCAGCCGCCTGCGCCTGCTCGGCCTCACGGCACCCGCGAGCCTGGCCGGCCTGCCGGCGCTCACCCTCCCCGTTTCCCTGGCCTCAGGGATGTCGACGGGCCTTCAGGTGGTGTTCAAGGACCCGGCTAGCCCGGTCATCGCCTGGGCGCTCGGCCGCTTCTCCTGAGGGCCCCGGGGGTCATTCGTCGCCCTGGTTCAGGAAGAGCAGGGAGAGACCCATGAACACGAACAGGCGGAAGGCCGCGTCCTGGCCGTTCCACACCTTGGACTGCCACATGAGGAACCACTCGCCGCCGACGGTCATGAACGCGAAGTACCACTGGATGACTCCCGCGGTGAGCCCGATCGACGCGAGGCCCTTCGCCCGCCTCCACTCCGCCGCGGGAGCCGCCCGGGCCCTCCACAGCCTGGCGGAGCCCGCCCCGATCAGGACGCAGGTGAGCGCCTCCCAGCAGATGATCGAGGCGAAGAAGGCCTTGTGGAGGAGGGGTTCGTGGATGGCGCGGTACATGGCGGCGTTTCCGGGGAAGGTCGTGTCCATGCTGAGCACGTGGCGCACGAACTGGTAGTTGGAGTTCGGGTCCGTCAGGTTGCCGAAGACCACGACCAGCAGAAAGACGGACGACAGGGCCGTGATGACGATCTTGCAGAGTCTAAGGTGCATGGGAGGGGACGGGGTGTTCCTGGGCGGGGTGTGCGGGGTGCGGGGCGGGCCCGTCGAGCCCGGCGTACGCGGGCGGGCGGGCGTCCCTCAGGCTCTCGCCGTCCACGAGCCTGCGCGGCGAACCGGGCCGGCTCAAGAATTCGCTGAAGGAGCGGGCCGGGAAGACGACCAGGTGGGCGGGTGCGCCCGGCGCCACGCGCCCCCGCTGCGGGAGCCCCACGATGTCGGCTGCCGCCGTGGTGACCACGGAGACGGACGCGCCGAGCCTCGAGTCCAGGTGCGCGAGCCTGACGCTCTGGATGTAGATCTCGGCGGCGTCGAAATCCCCGAAGGCGTAGAACGCGTCGCGGACGTTGTCGCTCGCGCACGCCACCGGCACGCCGGCGTCCATGAGGTCGTTGACCAGGGTGAGCCCCCTCCAGCGCGGCGTCCGCGGGAACCCCTCCCCGCGCCGGTCCTGGAGGTAGAGGTTGCACAGCGGCAGCGAGACGACGCGGATCGCCGCCTCCCTCACGAGCGCGATCGTCGACCGCTGCCGCTCCGGGGCCTGCGCCGCGAGGCTGCAGCAGTGCCCGCAGACGACCGGGCCCGCGAAGCGGTTGCGCAGCACCGCCTCGGCGACGGACCGGAGCACCTGCTCCCCGGGATTGCCGTTCTCGTCCACGTGGAGGTCGAGGCCGACCCCCCGGTCCGCCGCGATCGCCATCATGCGGTCCAGGAGGCGGGGCAGGTCGGCGGTCATCGGGGACCAGCCGCCGAGCGCGCACGCGCCGTATTTCAGGGCGAGGTCGGCGATGGCGTCGCCCTCCGGCCCGGAGTAGTTGGCGATGCCCGTGAGCGGCACGGTCTGCAGGGCGATCCGCCCCCGCCACTCCTGCCGCAGCTCCTGCATCGCGGCGTGGCTGGCCTCGCCCCAGGGAAGCCAGGTGTCGACGTGCGTGCGCATCGCGCGCGTGCCATGCTCCCAGGCCGTCCGCAGAGCGAAACCGGCGCGGCGGGCGAGGTCCGGGCCCGTCCAGTTGGCCTTGTCCCGCGACAGCGTCTCCAGCGCCTCGGCAAAGGTGCCGCTGCGGTTCGGGGCGCGGTCCCAGGTGTGGGCCTTGTCGAGGTGGACA
>CAYNLL010000332.1:0-4175 GCA_964398015.1 uncultured Opitutaceae bacterium
GATCAGGGAGCTCCTGCGCACGGGACGAAACGCCATGCCGCCCGCGCCCCCGATGGGGATGGACGAGCGCAACGCCCTGCTGGATTTCCTCCTGCGCCGGAACCAGCCCCCGTCACTGCCGACGGAGAACGGCGCGTCGAAGGCGCCCAGGTACACCTTCGACGGGTTCAACTTCCTCAACGACCCGCAGGGCTACCCGGGAATCAGGCCCCCCTGGGGCCTGCTGAGCTGCTACGACCTCAACACAGGGAGGGCAATCTGGCGGGTGCCGCTGGGGGAGTACCCCGAGCTCACGCAGCAGGGCCTGCTAAAGACCGGGACGCAGAACCTCGGCGGCGCGACCGTGACCGCCGGGGGACTGGTGTTCTGCGCCGGGACGGCGGACCAGATGATCCGGGCATTTGACGCCGACACCGGGGCCGAGCTCTGGAAGGCGAGGCTGCCATGGGGCGGATATGCGGCGCCTGCGGTCTACGAGGTCCACGGAAGGGAGTTTGTCGTCATCACCGCTACAGGCGGCGGAAAGGTCGGCGGACCCGTGGGGGACGCCTACGTCGCATTTGCGCTTCCGCGCCCGGATTCGCCCCCCCGGCCGTAGCCGGGCGCCTGCCGGCGGTCGCCTACCGTCGCCTCAGAGCCCGGGCGCCGAGGCATAAATCCCCGTCTGCCTCAGCAGATCGACGTAGGTTTTGAAGTCGAAGGGGGGCGCGCCGTACAGGTAGTGGTTGGCGCGAGCCTGCCCCGCATGCTCGTAGCGGATCAGCAGCATCCCCTTCCCCTGCTGGACCGGCACGTCCGCGACCTTCTGCCGACCATTCGCGGCGACGGCATAGCTGCCCGAGAACAATTCCCTTCCCGAGCTCAGCTCGGTTACGGTCACCCTGCCCTGCGCGGGCTCGAGGCTGTCGTTGACGGCCACCAGGGGATAATTCCCGTCCACCGGATCGTTGATCATCAGGCAGACCGTGGCCTGCACGTTCTTCAGAAAGTAGAAGGCGAGCTTCCTCGAGTTGTAATAGTCCACCACGGAATCGGAAAGAATCGGCCAGCCGTCGCGCAGGTTCCACCAGATGATGCCCGAGCGCTCAAATTTGCCCGACCGCCACAACTCCACGAAATACTTCATCGCCTCCGCCTGAACCGACTGGGACTCGAGGATGAAGGCATCCAGATCCCTTGGCACGGTGCCGAAGAGGATGCGGATCTGGTTGAGCATCAGGTCGTTTCTTCCAGCGGTGCTCTGCGAGAGGGGGAGCTTGCGGACCGACTTCGTTAGCCAGGCCTCATTCCAGGCAAAGTCATGGGTCCAGGGATAAACGTCCGCCGGCTCGAACATCCTCTCGAGCGAGCCCCTGTTCGGGCAGCCATGGTATCCGATCTCGCTCACGAAATGCGCCGCCGACTTCGTGTAAAAGTCCGCCTTGTAGTACCCGCGCGGGCCCCAGAGGTGGTCCTCGGGCAGAAAGTTGCCGCTGTTGCCCCGCCCGTAGTATTCCGCGCTCACATAGGGCGAGCTGGGCAGGTACGGCCGCGTGGGATCGAGTTCGTAGAGCACCGCCGGGATCACCGTTCGGCTGATGAGGTCGCGGTTCGGGTCGATGTTCAGGGCGCTCAGTTGCCAGCCCAGGGAGACGTCGTCCTCGTTGTTTCCCGACCAGAGGGCGAGACTCGGATGATTGCGCAGTCTGCGCACGACCGACCGGACTTCAGTCTCCACCTTCTTCGCAAAATCCGGGTTTTGCGGGTAAAAGGAGCAGCCCATCGCAAAATCCTGCCACACGAGGAGGCCGTCCGCGTCGCAAAAGTCGAAGAAGGGCTCATCCTCATACACGTTGCCCCCCCAGCAGCGCAGCATGTTGCAGTTGAGCTCGGAGGCCAGCCTGAGCACCCCGATCACCTGCGCGGCATCGCGGCTGTGCAGGGCATCGACCGGCACCCAATTCGTGCCGCGGATGAAGATCTTCTCCCCGTTGACGACGAAGCAAAAGCGGCCCGGCTTTTCCGGCGTCGTGATCTCCGTTCGGTCGAGTTGCACCGTGCGCAGGCCGATGCGCGAGGCCCTCGACGCGAGCACCCCGCCGGTGGCGTCCACAATCTGGACCTCGGCATCATACAAAGCGGGCTCGCCGTAGCCCTTGGGCCACCACAGCTGCGCGTCCTGGACGCGCAGGGCGATGCGCCCCGAGTGCGAGAGCAGGGGCTCGCTCTTCTGGAGGACCTCCCTGCCCCCGATCCTCAGTGTCGCCTTCACGCTGAGCCCGTCGATCATCGCAAAGGGCGCTCGCAGTTCGTAGTCGGCATAGAGGTCGGCCGCCCTCGCGGCGCGGTCGATGCGGAGGGTCATCCAATGCAGGTCCTCAAAACGCACGGGCTCGAGGATGCGCAACTCCACGCTGCGCCACAGTCCGGCGCTCACCAGGCGGGGCATGATGTCCCAGCCGTAGGAGTGCGGGGCTTTCCGGATGTTCTCCGACTCCGAGTTGCCATCCGCGCGGATGCCGAGCACCCCGAGGGGGTAGTTCTGCGCCTCGATCACGGCCGAACGCAGGATGACCTGGAGTTCATTCTCGCCGCCGCCAGCCAGGAGATCGGTGATGTCGTACCCCTGTTCGATCAGCATGTTCTCGGACTCGCCCACATGGCGTCCGTTGAGCCAGATCGAGGCCAGGCAGTCGATTCCGCCGAAATGGAGCTGCAGGTGTTGTCCAGGCTTCAGGGCGGGACTCGGAAAACGGCGCGTATAGGACCACTGGTAGCCTTCGTACTTTCGCAGCGCGTACACGTTGCTTCCGATCATGGGATCGGCGATTCTTCCCGCGGCGAGCAAGTCGAGTTCGACGTTGCCGGGCACGGTGGCGGGCACGGTTTCGACTGCGAGGCCCTTCAGCTGCACCGGCTCTGTCACCGGCTTCTCCCCCTGGGGCCAGTAGGCGAGCCCCCATAGGCCATTCAGCGAAATCACGTTCTCAGGCGCCGCCAGGGTTTGATTCAAGAACGAGCTCATAAGCAATAGGATGAGCAGACACAAACCGTGGAATGGTTTATTGCTCGCGGTGGAAATCTGCTCCTTCAAAGGAGAGCGCGCTTCGGCCGAATGGGCCAGATTGCCAAGCCGGTGGAAAACTTCGCCTTGCAGGGCTCCGTGACGTCGACTCGAGAGGCAACGAGGGATGAACAACATGGGATCCGCTTGAGGCAGATATGTTGATCTCAACGCGCGTAGGTTGAAAGACCTCATCGGTCTTTGTGCTTATGGGATCTTGAGGCCTTCCGGGAAGCGGAAAGTGAAGGCTCCACCGCCGCCTTCGGGGTGGTGCCCCCGCCCGGACTTGAACCGGGACAAGCGGTTTAGGAAACCGGATGCCCTTGCTGGCTACGATGGGACACCTTGCCTTAAAACCCGTAAAAACCGCGAAAGCCGATGTTTTCTTGTCAACATTTGGCAAGGATTCCCTAAGTCCACGCGGGAACTCTTCGGAGCCCCTCAAGCCGTCCAATCTTTGGACTAAGGTTTAAAGCTGGTGGAGACGAGATATTCAGCCCGGGTGGCTATCGTGGCGGCCTGATTGCAGAGTTAGAATCCAATCCTGGAGCCAGTCGCCCGGCGTCTGTGGTCCGATCGTTGCGGTGAATAACAGCCATAATCACCGCATAATGTGCGGCTTTTAACCTTCACAAACCCTGCATAAAATGCGGTGATAGGGCATGCCCTACATTCATCAGAACTCGGGCTGGCCGCGTCTGAATTGGCGCGAGGCCGAGCTCCTGCCGGTGTTGTCAAACGTTCGGTATCGCCAAGGCCGATTGCTGGGCAAAATGGAAGGCTTGGGCTTTCGCTTCCGGAACGAAGCAAACCTGGTGAACCTTACTTCGGAGGTCATCCAGTCCAGCGCCATTGAGGGCACGGTTTTCGACCCAGTCTCTGTACGCTCCTCCATTGCACGCCGCATGGGTGTGGTGAGCGAGCAAGCAACCCCGTCTAGCCACGATGTCGAGGGCGCCGTCGAGATGATGCTGGATGCAACGCAACACTACGCCGAGCCGCTCACCGTCGACCGTCTGCTTGGCTGGCAGTCATCGCTTTTCCCGGCCGGCCGCAGCGGCCTGCGCCGAGTGCTCGTCGGCCGGTGGCGCACGCACGAGATGGATCCGATGCAAGTCGTCTCCGGCCCAGT
>CAYNLL010000333.1:0-4158 GCA_964398015.1 uncultured Opitutaceae bacterium
ACAGCAAGTACAGCGACAGCTACGACGAGATGAAGCTCTACGCGAAGGAGCGCGGCTTCATCTTCCCCTACCTCTACGACGGCGACACGCAGGCGACGGCGAAGGCCTACGGCTGCCTCTGCACGCCGCACCTCTTCATCTTCGACCAGCAGCGCCGCCTGCGGTACAAGGGGCGCTTTGACGACTCCCAGCTCCCCGAAGCCGCGTCGGTGCACTCGACCGACGGCGCGAACGCGATGGAGGCCCTCCTGGCGGGCCAGCCGGTCCCCGTGGAGGTCACCCGCCCGATGGGCTGCTCCACCAAGTGGCAGACCAAGCAGGACATGGTCGCGGAGGGCAACGAGGCGTGGAAGAGGATGCCCGTGTCGATCGCCCGCGCAGACGACGCCGAGATCGCGCAACTCGCGCGCAACCCCACCGGCCGGCTTCGCGTGATCAACCTCTGGGCCACCTGGTGCGTCCCGTGCGTGGAGGAGTTCCCGGGCCTGGTGGCGATCTCCCGCAGGCTGGAGACCCGCGACTTCGACCTGATCACGGTCAGCGTCGACGACGCCAAGGACGAGGACAAGGCGCTGCGGTTCCTGCAGAAGGAGCACGCGGCCGTGCCTCCCGGCGCCAAGAAGTCGGTCGCCCAGCAGGGCCGCACGACCAACAACTTCATCTACACCGGGTCCGGGGCCGACGCGCTGGCGCTGGACCTCGACCCCAAGTGGCCGGGGGGCTACCCGTACACCGTCGTCATCGCGCCGGGCGGGGAGATCCTCTACCGCTTCGCGGGCGCGCTCGACGTGGCGGACCTCCAGTCCAAGCTGATCGACCGCCTCGGCGTCTACTACAAGTAGCGGCGGCGCGGCCCCCGCGCCCCAACCCCAACGAAAGGAACCCATGATCACCCCTGAGACCTACCGCGCCCACAGGGACCTGCCCCCGATCGCCGGCATCTGCAGCTTCGCAGAGGCGGCGAAGATCGGCTTCACCGTCGACGCCTGCGTGGCGCGCCTGAAGCGCCACCACTGGGCGATGCGCCGGATGCACCAGGTGCTGATCGCGCGCCTGACCTCGGAGCCCATCTACGAGCTCAAGATGGGGTTCAGCCTGCACGCCCACTACTGCGCCGAGCACGCGGCCGCGTGGAGGAAGCGCGTCGGCGAGATGCGGGAGCCGCCGCTCGGCCTGGAGAGCCCGCCCGACGCTGCCCTGGACGTCTTCTTCGACGAGATCGCATGCGCCCCGGGCACGGAGGCGCTCCTCGTCGGCCTCTACGGCCACGCGGCGCCCGCCCTGCGGGACGCCCTCGCGAGCCACCGCGACGGGACCAACCGGCTGGTCGACCATCCCTCGTTCCGCATCTGCCGCTTCGCGCTCATCGAGGTGGAGGAGATGATCGACTTCGGGAGGCGGTGCCTGGAGAGGCTCGTCCCCCGGGAGGTGCGCCAGGGCCTCGCCCCGTGGGAGGCGCGGCTTGCGCAGCTCCTGGCCCAGGCCGGCTCCCTCGACGGGAGCGCCGCTCCCGCGGCGGGAGAGCCCGAGCGCATGCATTCGGCCGTCCCGAGGGCCTTCGACGGGGTGCCCCGGCGCGACGCGAGGTTCCCGGACCCGTACAACATGGGCGTCCACGCCGAGGCGTTCCTCTACGACCCGAGGTTCCCCCCGGGGCCGAAGACCTTGATGATGTACTACAAGCGCCTTCGGGAGATCGACGTCCCTGAGATGATGGCCTCCATCATCGCGGAGACGCCGGGAAAGCCCTGGGCCTACTACGTCGACATGACGCGCCAGCTCTGGGACGAGGCGCGCCACGCCATCATGGGGGAGGTCGGCTTCGTGCGCGCCGGGATCGACTGGGGGCGCCTCGTGCGCGTCAACTTCACCTGGTCGCTGGCGCTCAACACGCAGCTGACGCCGATCGAGCGCCACGCGGTGCTCTATTTCATCGAGCAGGGCCTGATGCCGAAGACCGGCAAGCGCTTCGAGTGGGAGGTGGGCAGGGCCTCCGGGGACGAGTTCTCGGGAATGATCCAGGACTACGACTGGGCGGACGAGGTGCTTCACGCCTACATCGGGCGCGAGTGGTTCGTGCGGCCCTATGGCGACGCGAAGAAGGCCGTGGAGTACGGCGACCGCTGCTGGTCGAAGGTGCTGATCGACTGGGAGAGCTACCGCGCGAAGGGCCTCACCGGCCACGAGAACTGGTGGCCCGGGCTGTACCGCGCGTGGTGCGCGGCGAAGGGCCTTGCCCCCGATCCCGCGGTGCTGGCCTACGAGACGACCTACGCCGCGGTCCGCGCCGACCTGAAGGACGTGAGCGTCTCCGCATGACCCCGCTGCCGGCGCGGGGGTATTCGGCGCGCTGGGCGCCGGATAAGTTTGGCGTTTAAAATTCGAGGGCCCTCATTTAGGACTCGGAGACCCCTGCAACCCCCGCCAGCGTCAAAGGACCCCCACCCCATGTCCGACACCCCCGCGACCGCGCCCCTCGATCCCTCGGCCGAAAGGCTGTCCTACCGCGAGAAGTTCTCGTACGGCTTCGGCGACCTGGCGTCCTGCCTCTACTGGCAGACGATCTCGGTCTATCTCGCGATCTTCTACACCGACATCTTCGGGATCACCGCGGTCGCCGCCGGGACGATGATGGCCATCAGCCGGACCTCGGACGCCTTCTTCGACCCGGTGATCGGGATGATCGCGGACCGCACCAAGTCGCGGTGGGGCAAGTTCCGGCCCTTCCTCCTTTACGGGTGCGTGCCGCTCGCCGTCGCGGGCTTCCTGACCTTCACCGTGCCCGACTTCGGCGAGAAGGGGAAGCTCATCTGGGCCTACTGCACCTTCAATTCCATGATGCTGATCTACACGACGATCAACATCCCGTACACGGCGATGCTCGGCGTCATCTCGCCGAACCCGAACGAGAGGACGATGCTCTCGTCCATCAAGTTCGTGGGGGCCTTCGCGGCGGGCATCATCGTCTCCGCGACGCTGCTGCCCATGGCGAAGGTCGGCGGATGGCTCGGGGCGACGACGGTCCAGCGCGGCTGGCAGATGTCGTTCGCGATGTACGGCGTCGCCTCGATCATCTTCTTCCTGATCGTGTTCTTCAACACGAAGGAGCGGGTGCTGCCCCCGAAGGCGCAGAAGACCTCCCTCGGCAAGGACCTCGGCGACCTCGTGACGAACAGGCCGTGGCTGGTCCTCCTGGCGACGACGATCACGTTCATCTTCTTCGTCGCCCTGCGCGGCAACATGATCGCGCACTACTTCAAGTACTACGTCGGCTCGCAGACCGTGACCATGCCCGCGGTCCTCTCGCCCTTCCTCCCGAAGTCCGCGATCGGCACGCAGGTCTGGGGCTGGGAGAGCCTGGTCTCCGTCTTCAACACGAGCAACCAGATCCTGTCGCTGCTCGGGGTGATGCTGGTGCCGTTCATCGCGCGGGCGACCGGGCGCAAGATGGCCTTCATCATCCTCTTCGTGATCGCGATCGCCTCGACCGCCTCGTTTTACGTGCTCAAGCCCGACCAGCTCGTCCTGATCTACGGGATCAACGCCCTCGGCTCGATCACGGGAGGCCCGCTGAGCGCGCTCCTGTGGGCCATGTATGCGGACACCGCGGACTACGCCGAGTGGAAGACCGGCCGGCGCGCCACCGGGCTCGTCTTCTCGGCCTCGATCTTCGCCCAGAAGCAGGGCTGGGGGTTCTCGGGCGGGTTCACGCTGATCCTGCTGGGCAGCCTGGGCTTCGTGGCCAACCAGGTGCAGACGCCGCAGGCCCAGCACGGCCTGGTCGAGCTCATGAGCATCTTCCCGGCGGCCGTAGGGATCCTCTCCCTCCTCATCCTCGTGTTCCTCTATCCGCTCAATGAGAGAAGGATGTCCGAGATCGCGGCGGACCTGAAGCAGCGGCGCGCCGCGGACGCCGCGTTGCCCTCTACCTGACCTCCCGGCCGTCCCATTTGTGGGACGGCGCGGTTTCGCTTCCGAATCCGGGCGGCACCCCTCCTCCCGCGGGGTTATCGCGCAAGATGTTTTTGATTAACGCTTAAGATTATACGGCTCCGGATGGCACGGAGCATGCGATGGAGGCGCTGCATGATACAGCTCCGAAACCTGGACCGCGTCTATCCACTGAAGGGCGGGCCCTTCTACGCCCTGAGGGGCATC
>CAYNLL010000334.1:0-4143 GCA_964398015.1 uncultured Opitutaceae bacterium
TCAAGGTCGTGAGCGCCAAGACGCCCGCCGAGCTGCCCTGGGGCGCCCTCGGCGTGCAGATCGTGATCGAGTCGACGGGCCTCTTCACCGAGGCCGAGAAGGCCAAGGGCCACATCGCGGCGGGCGCGAAGAAGGTCATCATCTCCGCTCCCGCGAAGGGCGAGGACATCACGCTCGTCATGGGCGTCAACGACTCAAAGTACGATCCGGCGAAGCACACCATAATCTCCAACGCATCCTGCACGACCAACTGCCTGGCTCCGCTCGTCCACGTCCTCCTGAAGGAGGGCCTCGGTGTCGAGGAGGGGCTGATGACGACGATCCACTCCTACACGGCCACCCAGAAGACGGTCGACGGCCCTTCAAGGAAGGATTGGAAGGGCGGCCGCTCGGCGGCGATCAACATCATACCGTCGAGCACCGGCGCCGCCAGGGCGGTCGGGCTCGTCTGTCCCGAGGTCAAGGGCAAGCTGACGGGCATGTCGTTCCGCGTGCCGACGCCGACGGTCTCCGTTGTCGACCTGACGGTGAGGACGGTCAAGGAGACCTCCTACAAGGCGATCTCCGAGGCGATGAAGCGCGCTAGCGAGACCTACCTGAAGGGAATCCTCGCCTACACGACCGACGAGGTCGCCTCGAGCGACTTCATCCATGACCAGTACTCGTCGATCTTCGACGCCGGCTCGGGAATGGAGCTCAACAGCCGCTTCTTCAAGCTCGTGAGCTGGTACGACAACGAGTGGGGCTACAGCAACCGCTGCGTGGACCTCCTGAGGAAAGTTTCCGCCGGTCTATGAGTTTCAAGAGCATCCGCGACCTCCAGCTCGCGGGCAAGAGGGTCCTGATCCGGGTGGACTTCAACGTCCCCCTCGACAAGGCCACGGGCGCCATCACCAACAACCAGCGGATCGTGGCGGCCCTGCCGACGATCCGCTACGCCCTCGACCAGGGAGCCTCGGTGGTCCTCATGAGCCACCTGGGCCGCCCGGACGGCCAGCGGAAGGCGAAGTTCTCGCTCAAGCCGGTCGCGGCCGAGCTCTCCCGCCTCCTCGGCAGGGACGTAGCGTTCCTCGACGACTGCGTCGGGGCGGCCGTGGAGGCCGCCTGCGCGCATCCCGCCCCGGGCTCCGTGACGCTCCTGGAGAACCTGCGCTTCCATATCGAGGAGGAGGGCAAGGTGAAGCTCGAGGACGGCACGTCAAAGAAGGCGGACTCCGCGGCGGTCGCGGCCTTCCGCGCCAGCCTGTCAAAGCTGGGGGACGTCTACGTCAACGACGCCTTCGGCACCGCGCACCGCGCCCATTCCTCAATGGTGGGCGTGAGCCTGCCCCTGAAGGCGGCGGGTTTCCTCATGGAGGCCGAGCTCAAGGCCTTCTCGGCGGTGATCGCGAACCCGCGCCGGCCGCTGCTCGCGATCCTGGGCGGGGCGAAGATCGCGGACAAGATCCCGCTCATCCGCAACCTGATAGACAAGGCGGACGAGATCATCATCGGCGGCGGGATGGCCTACACCTTCAAGAAGGTGATCGATGGCATGGAGATCGGCGACAGCCTCTTCGACCCGGAGGGGGCGAAGATTGTCGCGGAGCTCGTCGAGAAGGCGAAGGCGCGGGGCGTGGCGATCATCCTGCCCGTGGACTACGTGTGCGCGGACAGGTTTGACCCGAACGCCGCCACCCGCCCGGCCGACGACGCAACCGGAATCCCCAAGGGGTGGATGGGCTTGGACGGGGGCCCGAAGAGCATCGCCCTCTTCCGTGCGGCCATCCTGCGGGCCAAGACGATCGTGTGGAACGGCCCGTCAGGGGTGTTCGAGTTCGACAAGTTCGCGGCGTCGACGAAGGCCATGGCCGACGCGATCGCCCAGGCTACCTCCCAGGGGGCCACGACGGTCGTGGGCGGCGGCGACACGGCCACGGCCGCGGTCAAGTTTAACGTGGCGGACAAGGTCACCCATTGCTCGACCGGAGGCGGGGCCAGCCTCGAGTACCTCGAGGGCAAGGTCCTGCCCGGCGTCGCTTTCCTGGAAGCCTGAGGCTGCAGGAGCACCACCACCATGATCCGCAAGAAACTGATAGCCGGTAACTGGAAGATGAACAAGACGACCGCCGACGCGGTTGCCCTCGCCCACGACATTGTCGTGGCGGCGGGCACCCAGTCCGGCGTCGACATCGTCATCTGCCCGCCCTTCACCTCGCTCGAGGGGGTGGCCAAGGCGATCGACGGATCGCTCGTCAAGCTCGGGGCGCAGAACATGCACTTCGAGGATTCGGGCGCGTTCACGGGCGAGGTCTCGGCGCCGATGCTCCGCGCCCTTTTTGTGACCCACGTGATCCTGGGCCACAGTGAGCGCCGGACGCTCTTTGGCGAGACCGACGAGCTCGTGAACAAGAAGGTGCTTTCGGCGCTCAAGAACCAGCTCCGCCCTATCCTGTGCGTGGGCGAGGTGCTCGCCGAGCGCGAGGCCGGCGCGACGCTCAGGGTCGTGCAGGCGCAGACCGAGCGCGGGCTGGAGGGTGTCAGCAAGGAGCTCGCGACGAACGTGACGATCGCCTACGAGCCTGTGTGGGCCATCGGCACGGGAAAGGTCGCGACGACCGAGCAGGCCCAGGAGGTGCACGGGTTCATCCGCGGTCTGCTCACGAAGCTTTACGGCGAGGCCGCCGCGCAGCGGGTGCGGATCCTTTACGGCGGGTCGATGAAGCCGGCGAATGCGCCGCAGCTCCTTGCGCAGAAGGACATCGACGGCGGCTTGATCGGGGGTGCGAGCCTCGAGGCCCGCAGCTTCCTTGAGCTCGTCAGGGCGGCCGCCGCCACCTGATCAGGGCTGCGAGGCCACCGCCTGCGGGGTGGGTTTTGGCTGCGCGGGCGGATAGGCCTTAAGATAATCCGCCCTGGACTGCTCCAGCGCCGACGCGGCGAAGGTCTCCAGGGATCCGTTCATTTGGCGGTACAGCAGGCCCTCGACCTCGGGAATCTTAACCCCCTCGCGCGTCTTGATGATGCGGTAGATCTTGAGCATGGCCACCCAGCCCTCGAGCGGGTTCGGATCGAGCTTTCCCGACTGGAGCTGGGCCTTCACGCAGCCCGAGAGGTAGGCGGCGAGCAGGAGCCCGCGCTCGCCCGAGTGCGGCATGTCGGAAAGACCCTTCTTCACGTCACACCAGGGTACCGAATGGGTGCTGAGGTCCACCTGCACGTCGCTGCTCTCAATCGTGAAGCTGAGGATCGTGTTCGAGGCCGTGGCCACCACGGCGTTCATGTCGGCGGGCTGGCCGGCGGCCACGCCGCCCGTCGCGTTTGCCTCAAAGGTCCGGATGGCGTCCAGCACCTGGGCCCGGGTCACCGGTTCGGAGGCAAGGGCGGACGTGGATAGGGCAAGCGCCGCCACAAGGGCGGGCAGGAGTAATCGGGGCATGGGGAGGGTAAAAGCCCCACAAGGGAAGCCCAGCGCCGGGACTTTTGCAACGGTCAATGATCCCTGCCGACGAGGCTCTCCGTGAGCGCCGCGAGGAATCCCGAGTCCCCGGGGAGGCGCTGCAGGGCCGCAATGGCGGAGTCCGAGCGTTCGCGGGCGATTCGGCGCGCGCCCTCGAGCCCGTGGACCGAGACGAAGGTCGCCTTCCCGGCCCGGGCGTCCTTTCCCGCGGTCTTGCCCAGCGTCGCCGTGTCCGAGGTCGCGTCGAGGATGTCGTCCACGATCTGGAACGCCAAGCCGAGCTCGCGGCCCGCCGCCCGAAGCGCGCCTATCGAGGCAGGCGACGCCCCCCCGCACATGCCCCCCATGGCGAACGCCGCCTCGATCATCGCCGCGGTCTTGTTGAGGTGGATGAACATGACGGCCTCCGCCCCTGGGTCGCGCGCCTTCTCGGCGAGGAGATCCTCCATCTGGCCCCCGATCAGCCTGCGACTGCCCGCCGCCTGGGCGAGCTCGGCGACAAGCGATGCCGCGAGCTGGGGACGGGTGGCGTAGGACTCGGCCAGGATCGCGAAGGCCCGCGTGAGGAGGGCGTCGCCGGCCAGCAGCGCCGTCGCCTCGTCGAAGGCCTTGTGCGCGGTAGGCCTCCCGCGCCTCAGGTCGTCGTCGTCCATGCACGGCAGGTCGTCGTGGACGAGCGAGTAGGTGTGCACGCATTCGACGGC
>CAYNLL010000335.1:0-3460 GCA_964398015.1 uncultured Opitutaceae bacterium
GCGCGGACCTGAAGGACCCGCGCCGGCCGATCGGCTCGTTCCTCTTCGTCGGCCCCACGGGCGTCGGCAAGACGGAGACCGCCAAGCAGCTGGCCGCGCAGATGTTCGGCAAGCAGGAGGCCCTGGTGCAGATCGACATGAGCGAGTACATGGAGAAGTTCGCCGTGTCGCGGCTCATCGGCTCGCCCCCGGGCTACGTGGGCTACGAGGAGGGCGGGCAGCTCACCGAGATGGTGCGCCGCAGGCCCTACGCCGTGATCCTCTTTGACGAGGTGGAGAAGGCGCACCCGGAGGTGCTCCAGATCCTGCTCCAGATCCTCGAGGACGGCCGCCTGACGGATTCGCTCGGGCGCACGGTCGACTTCCGCAACACGATCATCATCATGACCTCGAACGTCGGCGCGCACCTGCTGCAGCGCCAGACCTCGATGGGCTTTGCCGCCGCGGCCTCGAACTTCAACGACGCCGAGAAGATGAGGGAGAAGGTGCTTGAGGAGGCCAAGCGCGTGTTCAAGCCGGAGTTCCTCAACCGCATCTCCGACATCGTGTTCTTCAGGCCGCTCGAGAAGGCGGACCTCTCCGCCATCGTGGACATCGAGATCGGCAAGTTCACGCAGCGCCTCGTCGACCGGAAGATCACGCTCGAATTCGCCCCCGAGGCGAAGGAGCTCCTGATCGAGAAGGGCTACGACGAGAAGTACGGCGCGCGGCCGCTCAGGCGCGCGGTCGAGCACTACCTCGAGGACCCGCTCGCCGAGGCGATCCTGCGCGGGGAGATCAAGGAGGGCGAGGCCGTCCTGGTCATCCGCGACGGCGAGGTCCTCAATTTCAAGCAAAAGACGCCTCCCGCCACGACGGGCGTGGCGCCCTGAAAAAAAGGCGGCCAACCGCCGCCGAGCAAAACCCCGCCCCCCGAAAAAAAAGGGGAGCGGGGTTTTCAGTCGCCGCGCGGCGGCGGGGCCTGCAAGGTGGGGCCGTGCGATGATCGCGTTTCGCGCATTCCCGGCGGCGGCCCTGCTCGCGCTCCTCGCGGCGGCGGGCGCGGCGCGCGCCCAGGACGACGCGCTCTCCATCCCGGCGGCCGAGACGGCGGACGTGCCGACGCTGGGCCGGCTCCACGCGATCGAGGCGTCCGCGGCGTCCTCGGGCTGGGCGCCCCTCGTGCCCCCCCTGCGCGCGGCCGCCGTCCTCGCCTTCGAGCAGGACCGGTTCCTCGCGGCCGACGCCTGGTTCCACGTCTACGAGTGGGCCGCGCTCTTCT
The DNA here is from genome assembly GCA_964398015.1 of uncultured Opitutaceae bacterium. GTDB lineage: Bacteria > Verrucomicrobiota > Verrucomicrobiia > Opitutales > Opitutaceae > Palsa-1447. The sequence continues at coordinate 1,262 of CAYNLL010000335.1, forward strand.
CGGAGCCCGAGAGCGCCTTCCAGTCGGGCTGGCTGCGGGCGATGCAGCAGGCCCAGGTGAGCCCCTCGGGCGCCGGGGACGCCACCCCCGGCGAGCGGCCGCTCTGCACGAACCTTTCGCAGCCGATGCAGGCGTGGCTCATCGAGAACGCCCCGTTCTCCGAGGAGTTCTTCTCCAACCTGAGCGGGCTCGACTACGTGCCGCGGGTGTTCGCCATCCTGGAGGGCCTCCACCGCAGGAACCCCGAGAAGTTCGCGCGCTACTCGTCGCTCTGCCTGGCGATCGCGATCGTGTACGACGTGCCGCCGCCGCCCTACTGGCCGCACGCGCAGGTCACCGCCGAGGCGCTCCCCAGGAGGCTGCCCAACCCCGCCGAACCCTTCGAGTGGTTCACGCACGAGGACATGCTCGGGCACACCTACTTCAACCTGACGCGCCTGCGCGCGGAGGAGCTCAAGTTCGTGGTGGACGCGGCCGCCCCGCTGTCGGAGCTCCAGTGGTCGCAGCACAACGTGCCGTACCGCCTCGACCAGTTCGAGGGCGCCTATTCCATGGTGAAGTACCGCACGGACCGGTCCAGCACCCCGGCGCTGCTCACGTGGTCGGGCCAGCCGTACACGCTCCCGTCGATCGCGACCGAGGGGGGGATCTGCATCGACCAGGCCTACTTCGCCTCAGAGGCCGGCAAGGCGCGCGGGGTGCCGACGCTGCTCTTCGGGGGCGCGGGCCAGGACGGGCGGCACGCGTGGTTCGGCTACCTCGACGAGCGGGGCCAGTGGAAGCTCGACGCGGGGCGCTACGCCGAGCAGCGGCTGGTGACGGGCCGGGCGCTCGATCCCCAGACATGGACGGAGATCTCGGACCACGAGCTCCAGTTCCTCTCGGAGCGGTTCCGCGCCCTGCCGTCCTTCGCCCAGTCGCGCGTCCAGGAGGAGTTCGCCCGCGACTTCCTCCAGGCGGGCGACGCCGCCGCGGCGGCCAGGGCGGCCCAGGTTTCTGTGAACTACGAGAGGCGCAACCTGGACGCGTGGGAGACCCTGGTAGCCGCAGAGGCGAGGATGGGCGCTCCGGCCGCCACACAGGAGGGCGTCCTTCGCCAGGCCGTCCTCGCCTTCTCGCCCAAGTACCCCGACCTCGTGATCTACTACGAGAACCGCCTCTGCCAGAGCCTCTCCGCGAGGGGGGAGAAGAGCCTCGCCGACTTCGAGCAGCGCGGCATCGCCGAGAGGCTCAAGGGGGACCGCGCGGACCTGGCGATCATGCAGGCCTCCGCGTTCCTCGCGCGCAGCATAGCGACGCAGTCGATCAACGAGCAGATCGCCACCTACAACGGGATCCTGGCCCAGTTCGGCCACGGCGCGGGCGTCGTCTTTTACGACCAGATCGTCGTGTCCTTCGCCGAGCACCTCGCGCTCTCGCACATGAGGCCGCAGGCGCGGGAGGCCGTCGAGCAGGCGAGGGAGGTCCTCGAGGTGCAGCCCGGAACGCAGATCGCGATGGAGATGGAAAAGCTCCTGGCGCGCCTTCAGGACTGAGGGCACGCCCCACGCGTCTGTCGCCGCCCCGATGGCGGGTTGGAACGCTTTGATTGTCATGACAGATGTGAACGCCCGGACCCCGCTGCCCTTCCCGCGGGGAAGCGCGCGCTCAGCCGCGGGGCTGCGGTTGCGCCGCTGCTGCGCCACCCTCGGGGTTGCCGGGCTGGCCCTCGCCCCAGGCCTCCGGGGCCAGGCCGTGTACACGCCTTACGCATTTGCCACGATGGCGGGGCTTTATGGAAGCCAGGACGGGCCCGCGGCCCGGGTAAGGCTCAACAACGCCCAAGGCGTGGCCGTCGATTCCGCGGGCAACGTGTACAGCTCGGACTTGTCCGGCCGGATCCTTAAGACGACGCCGGCCGGGATCGTGAGCACCCTTGCGGGGAGGGCCGGCGTCCTTGGGAGTACCGACGGGACGGGCGCGGGGGCGACCTTCACCGAGCCCGGGAGCCTGGCGATCGGCGTCGACGGCACGCTTTTCGTCGTCGATGGGAATGAAGTGCGCAAGGTGGCGCCCGACGGCGCCGTGACGACGCTCGCGGGCGGGGTCATGCAAGGAAGCGCCGACGGCACGGGCGGCGCGGCGCAGTTCTTCCATCCCCTGGGCATCGCCGTCGACGGCCTGGGCAACGTCTATGTCGCCGACACCCTGAACGCGACG
>CAYNLL010000335.1:3470-4126 GCA_964398015.1 uncultured Opitutaceae bacterium
CGGGCACCGCGGGAAGAGGAGGCTCCAGCGACGGCACCGGGGGCGCGGCGGAGTTCGCCTATCCCGAGGGCATCGCCGTGGACACGGCAGGCAACGTCTATGTGGCCGACTGGGACAACAACACGATCCGCGAGGTGACGCCGGGCGGCGTCGTGAGCACGATTGCGGGCACGCCCGGTGTTGCCGGGACGAACGACGGGACGGGGGCCGCCGCCCAGTTCTTCGACCCCGGAGCCCTGACGATCGACTCCGCCGGAAACCTCTATGTCGCGAATGGAGCGTACAACACGCTGCGCAAGGTCGCGCCCGGAGGCGTGGTCACGACCCTCTTCGGGGGCACCGTGCGGGGCGTCGCCGGCGCGGGAACCCTCGAGGTGCCCGTCACCGCCAACGCCCTGGCCGTGGATGCGGCCGGCGACCTCCTCGTTGCGGACAACCAGGCGCAGGTGCTCTGGAGGATCACGCCGGCCGGGGCCGCCACTGTCGTCGCCGGCGATGCCGACGGCTCCGGCAACGCGGATGGCGCGGGCTCGGCCGCGCGCTTCAGCGGCCCGTGCGGGGCGGCCCTCGACGGAAACGGAAACCTCTATGTCGCGGATACGGGCAACAACACGATCCGCAAGATAGCTCAGGGCGGCATGGTGACCACGCTTGAG
>CAYNLL010000336.1:0-4108 GCA_964398015.1 uncultured Opitutaceae bacterium
GATGATCCCGAAGAGCGGGCCGGCCTTCGGGTGCGTCTTGTCCTTGAAGAACGGCTTGTCCTGCGCCTCGACGACCTGCTTGAGCAGGCGCTCGGCCTCCTCGGCGTCGAGGATAGTGAAGGTCTTCGCGAGCCCGGCCGCCTCGCCGAACATCCTGAGGGCGCGGTGGCCGATCGAGTGGAACGTCCCGCCCCAGAACCTCTTCGGCTCGATCCCCGTCAGCTCCTGGACGCGGTAGAGCATCTCCTTGGCCGCCTTGTTCGTGAAGGTGAGGAGCAGGATCTCCCCGGGGCGCACGCCCTGGGAGAGGAGCCACGCGACCCGGTAGGTGAGGGTCCGCGTCTTGCCCGAGCCCGCGCCCGCCAGCACGAGGAGCGGCCCGGCCTCGGCGGTCACGGCCGCATACTGCTCGTCGTTGAGCTGGGCGCGGAAGTCGATCTGCGGGACGGAATCGGGCGCGGGCTGGTTCTCGATGACAAAATCCATGGAGGCTATGGGCTACACCCGGGAGCCGGCCGGCGCGAGCTCACCGGAGCTTTTCTCGGGCCCGAGGAGCGCCAGGAGCGCCAGGACGACGGCCACGGCCGCGACCACCGCTCCCAGCGAGAAGGAATAGGAGCCCCCCCGGGCCTCGGCCACGCGGGCCTGCAGGGGGCTAAGGTACGAGGAGCACAGGTTGCCCAGCTGGTAGGCGAGACCCGGGAAGGTCCCCCGGACGGCCGTGGGCGAGAGCTCGTTCAGGTGGGCGGGCACGACGCCCCAGGCGCCCTGCACCGCGAACTGCATGAGGAACGCCCCCGCCGCGAGGCCGCCCACCGAGGCGGGGCCGACCCAGAGGGGGATCATCGGCAGCGCGAGCAGCGAGGCCAGGGCGATCGTCCTTCGGCGGCCCAAGCTCTGGGAAAGCGCCCCGAAGAGGATGCCCCCGGCGATCGCCCCCACGTTCGAGACGGCGACGATCAGCGTCACGCCCGCGACCGGCAGGCCGCGCTGGCGGGCCAGGAACGCGCTCGGGTAGAGGTCCTGGGTGCCGTGGCTGAAGCAGGTGAACGCCGTCATGAGGGCGATCATGTACACGAAGAGCGGCCAGCGCTCGCCTATCGTGGCGAGGATGCCCGGTCCCTGGCGGCGGGCCGCCTGGGCCGCCGCGCGGTGCTCGAGCACCCAGGCCGGGGATTCGTCCACGCCGGTCCGGATGAACAGCACGAGGAGCGCGGGCAGCGCCCCAAGGATGAACATGCCGCGCCAGCCGAACCTCGGGAAGACCGTGCCGAAGGCGAGGGCCGCCAGGAGGTAGCCCAGAGGGTAGCCCTGCTGGAGGATGCCCGAGAGCATCCCGCGGCTCCTGGCGGGCACGGATTCCATGGCGAGCGAGGCGCCCACTCCCCACACGCCCCCCATGCCTATCCCGAAGACGGCGCGCAGGACAAGGAGGGTGTCGAGGGACCGGGCCGACGCCGAGAGCAGCTCGACGGCGGCGTAGAGCAGGATGCTCGCCATGAGCGCGGGCTTTCGCCCATAGCGCTCGGCGATGAGGCCGAAGAGCAGGGCGCCCGCGGGGCGGGTGGCCAAGGTGAGGAAGAGGGCGGTGGCGACCGAGGGGATCCCGGTGCGGAACTCCGCGGCGACGGGCCCCAGGACCATGACCAGCAGGAAGTAGTCGAAGGCGTCCAGCGTCCAGCCGAGGTAGGCGGCGAGGAAGGCCCTCCATTGGGCGCCGGTCAGCCCCCGGAGCTGGGCGAAGGGATTCAAAGCAGTGCGAGATCGTTGCGGTGGACGATCTCGATCCTCCTGCGGGAGGGATGAAGCGCCCTGACCTGGTCGCCCTTGAGCCCGGCGATCCCGGGGATCTCCTCGGACGCGAACGCCGCCTTTCCGCGGGCTACGACGGCGCCGTCGGGCCCGGCGATGTCGACGACGTCGCCCGCCGCGAACTCGCCCTTTGCCCCGGTCACCCCCACCGCGAGCAGGCTCCTGCCCTCGTCCCTGAGCACCGGGACCGCGCGGGCGTTGATCATGATCGTCCCGGAGGGCCTCTGGAAATAGGCGAGCCAGCGCTTGCGCGCCTCGAGCGGAAGCCCGCTCGGGACGAAGAAGGTCCCCGGGCCGGTCCCCGCCAGGAGCCGCGTGACAATGTCGGGCTCGGCGCCGCTTGCGATGAAGACGCCGCACCCGGACTTGGTCGCCAGGCGCGCGGCGGAAAGCTTGCTCACCATCCCGCCGACCGCCGTCTCGCTCGTCGTCCCCCCCGCCATGGCCTCGATCTCCGGGGTGATCCTCTCGACGACGGGCACGATCCGGCCGGTGCCCCGCAGGTCGACCAGCCCGGGGGCCGTCGAGAGGATGAGCAGGAACTGCGCGCCGAGGAGGCTCGCCACCATCGCCGAGAGGATGTCGTTGTCGCCGAACCTGATCTCGGCCGCGCTGACCGCGTCGTTCTCGTTGATGATGGGCACGGCGCCGTAGGCGATCACCTGCGCGAGAGTCTCCTTGACCCCGAGGTAGCGCGCGCGCGCGCGCAGGTCCTCGTGGGTGAGGAGCACCTGGGCGACCGTGATCCCGTGGGGCGTGAAGCCCGCCTGCCACGTCTCCATCAGCAGGCTCTGGCCGACCGCGGCGAGGGCCTGCTTCTTTGCGGTGTCGGCTGGCCTGCGCGCGAGGGCGAGGCGGCCCATGCCGAGCCCGACGGCCCCCGAGGAGACGACGATGACCTCGGTGCCGGCCGCCCTGATGCGGGCGAGCTGCCCGCACACGCCGGCTATCCTGGCCGTGTTGAGCTGCCCGACGCCCGAGGTGAGCACGCCGGTGCCGAGCTTAACGACGACCCGTTCCGGCCGTTTGACGGGCGTCAGCATGCCGCCGCCGCTCACACCGCGAGCAGCTCCTTCTCCTTGGCCGCGAAATTGTCGTTGATGTCCTTGATGGACTTGTCGGTCGCCGCCTGGATGTCCTTCTCCAGGCGCTTGCCCTCGTCCTCCGGGAGCTTCGCCCGCTTCACGGACTCGAGGATGTCGCGGCGGATGTTGCGCACGTGGACCCGCCCCTCCTCGGCGATCCTCGATGCGGTTTTCACGAATTCCACGCGGCGCTCGCGGCTCATGTCCGGCAGCGGGACGCGCACGACCTTCCCGTCGACGATCGGGTTGAAGCCCAGGTTGGCCGTCTGGATCGCCTTCTCGACGGCCTTCACCAGGCCCGCGTCCCAGGGCTGGATCTGGATCAGGCGCGGGTCGGGCGTCGTGATCGCCGCGCACTCCTTGAGGCGCATCTGCGAGCCGTAGGCCTCGACCATCACGCCCTCGACCATCGCCGGCGTGGCCTTGCCGGTGTGGATCGAGGCGAACTCGTGGAGCGTGTGGTCCAGGGCCTTCTTCATCTTGGCCTGGGCGTCGGAGAGGAGCGGGTGTGACATGGGGGCGTGGGGTTGGGAGGGTGGGGATCAGCCGTGGACGAGCGTGCCGACCTTCTTGCCGGTCACGCCGCGCAGGATCGCGTGCTCCTCGTGCAGGTCGAGGACGAGGATGGGCACGTGGTTGTCGAGGCACAGCGAGAACGCCGTGGAATCCATCACCTTCAGGCGCTGCTTCAGGGCGTCGATGAAGGTGATCTCATCATACTTCACCGCGTCGTCGTGCTTCTTCGGGTCCTTGTCGTAGATCCCGTCGACCTTCGTCGCCTTGACGATGACGTCGGCGTGCATCTCCGAGGCCCGCAGCGCGGCCGTCGTGTCCGTCGAGAAGTACGGGTTGCCCGTGCCCGCGACGAAGATGACCACGCGGCCCTTCTCCAGGTGGCGGATCGCGCGCCGCAGGATGAAGGGCTCGGCGATCTGGTTCATCGGGATGGCGCTCTGCACGCGGGTCGTGACGCCCATCTTCTCCAGGCGGTCCATGATCGCCATGCCGTTGATGACCGTGGCCAGCATGCCCATGTAGTCGCCCGTGGTCCTGTCTACGCCCCGCTTCTCACCGGTCAGGCCCCGGAAGATGTTGCCGCCGCCGATGACGACGCAGATCTGCACGCCGAGCTCGTGGATCTCCTTCACCTGCTTGCAGGTGCGCTCGAGGGCTTCCGCGTCGATGGGATCTCCCGACTTCTCGCCGCGCAG